>JASFGZ010000345.1:0-5485 GCA_050123495.1 Desulfobacterales bacterium | reverse complement strand
TATTATTTTAATAATATTATATAATTATTACATGTCAATAATAATTCTTGTAATCTTTTGTAAAAAACTGTAATTTATTTATATGGGTGAAAAGAAAATATTCTCAACAAGGATCGACTCAGACCGGATCAAGGAACTTAAACACCTTGCAGTCGATACAGATAAGTCCTTAGGGAGGTTATTGGAGGAAGCCATTAAAGATATTTGTCGAAAATACGAAAATCAATCTAAAAAATAATCTTTTATAGAGGGCGTATGCTCAACCTCTTAAGGCCCCATTTCTTTTAAAATAGGTGGGGCTTTGCTTTTGGGGATATCTGGTTGATATACACAAGATTAGCGAAACCATAATATCCTCAATAAATATGAAATTGACGTTAGATTGAGATCCCGGTAAAGTATATTTAATCTCAAATCAAATTTGAGACAGCGCTTTACTCTAAAATAAAAAACAGATAAAATTGTATATGCTTGTGGACGATGGGGCCTTAAAAATTGTTGGGAAGCAATAAAACGAAGCAAGGCAGACAATTTAATCGACGCGTTGAAATTGAACTTAAAAACCCGTAAACAAAGTATGCTTTATAAAATTTTTTATTTGAAAGGAGGAAAGTCATGTTCAAGAAAGTATCATTGATTGCTTTGTGTTTGCCCTTAATTCTACTCGCCGCGTGCGTGCAGAAAAGTAAGTATGTAGAACTCGAAACTGATCTTAACTACACCCATGAGCTATTCCAGACGGAAAATAAAAAAGTGGCCGATCTTCGTGGAAATGTCGCCAAATTGGAGGACGAAAACAATCGCCACCTAAATACGATCGCAGCTCAAACGAAAACGATCAAAGGTTTAGAGAATGAATTGGCGAAAGAAAGATCGGTTGTTCAGCAAAAAGATCAAAAAATTTCAGATTTAGAAAAAACCCGCGCAGAAATAGAAACCAGCCTTAAGGAGCAGATTGCTCAAAAGAACATAAAAATAGAGGAGATCGAGGGCAAACTCAAGGTCACTTTTGTAGATAAGATTCTTTTTGATTCAGGAAGTGTGGAAATCAAACCAAAAGGTAGAGAAGTGTTATTAACATTAGCGGATTCATTCAAGGATAATAAAGAGCAAAGGATAGTGGTAGAGGGCCACACAGATGATGTACAGATTGGATTGGCATTACAGGACAGGTTTCCAACGAACTGGGAGTTGTCCGCAACAAGGGCAACTTCTGTGGTCCGATTTTTACAGGATAAAGGCGCTATTGAGCCTGAAAGGTTGACGGCAAGCGGTTTCAGTTATTACAAACCCGTTGATTCAAATGAGACAGATGAAGGACGAAAACAGAATCGACGTATAGAAATTATCTTAATTCCGGAAAGATAACGCAATATCCCCAGAATTATAATATATTTTTTTGAAATAAGCAGGGCCAGAAATGGCCCTGCTTTTCATTTTCATTCACATCAAATGAGCGGTCCTCTGATCGCACGAGCGATTATGTAATTTTTTTCCACTTCATGGAAAGAAATTACCATTTCTTATCCTTTTGAATTAGGTGGTATTTATTTTCCCCTAGTTGGCAAATAATTACATAACATATTGAAATTAAAAAAATTATTGACAAAGCGCTTTTTTTGCTGGATATCTATCCTGTTCTACAAATTTTTTAAAGTCTTCTTAATAGGATTGCCATAAATCAATCAGTGGATGGAGAAGACTATGAATCGATTCCTTGTAACTACACGTTTTAAATTTCCCGACTAAAGCCTTTAAGGGCACTCCATGCATGCTCTTTGGAGGTTTTTTTATTTTGAACGTACACACAAATCTCATCAACACAATGGTTCAAAATTCTGAACAAAGAAACGATGATCGTATTAATTATAAATCACCCGCTAAGGTCGAAGATTTAGAGTCTGGTATTGCCCTTGGGGCAAGGATGGTTAACTATAGCAGAACCGGTTTGTGCTTTGAGACGAACGAACTTTTGATCCTGGGGGCAGAAATTTTCATTGGTATAGAAAATTCACCTTATGCCTCCCCCCCCTTCAGTTCTTATGAGTGTTACCGGGCAAAAATAATTTGGCGCAAGAAATTAGAAACTGCTTTTTTTAAATATAGTTACGGTGTTCAGTATGTTATTGCCAGTGATGAAGAGATTTTGCAAAACGACTCTTTAAAAGCAAAGGAAGATTTAAGGAAACGCCCAAGGCACCCCTATTCTGTATCCATTCTTTTCGCTACTCAGAAACACCTCTTCGAGGGTATAACCAAGAATATTAGTTCCACCGGAGTTTTTATTCAATCCAATGAAATCCTCAAAGATGGGCAAGCGCTTACCCTGGCAATTCCACTAAAAAGAGAACGGAGGGCTATGATTAAAGGCAGCGTCGTATGGTCCAATCAAGCTGGGTTTGGTGTAAAATTTTTGAGGGTCGATAAGAAATAGTCACCACCATTAAAACCACGAAGCACGCTTCTCAGGCTAAAACACCTCACTTTTGCGGCTTACGTATATTGTTTTTTGATTTCGCGCTTCAGCAGTTTGCCGGCCGGATTTTTGGGCAACTCGTCAACAATGATAAACTCCTTGGGTACCTTGAACCCTGCCAAGTGCTTCTTCAAATAGGCTTTAAGATCCTTAAAGTCAAGCTGCTGCTCTTTATGCGGGACAATAAAAGCGGTTACCCGCTCACCATATTCCGGATCCGGCAGCCCAACCACAGCACACTCCTGAATTTCGGAACGGGTATATAAAATTTCTTCCACTTCCCGTGGATAGACGTTCTCACCCCCGGTAATGATCATATCTTTTAAGCGATCGACGATAAATAAATAGCCTTCTTCATCAAAATAACCGATATCCCCGGAACGGTACCATTTTCCACTGAAAGCCGCCTCTGTCTCTTCAGGATTATTCAAGTAACCCTTGGTGATATTGGGCCCGTAGATGCAAATCTCTCCTTCTTTCCCCGGTTTCAACTCCTTGCCATCAGAATCCCTGATCTGCACTTCGACCAGAGCGATCGGTGTGCCCACAGATCCAACAATATGACGATAGTAATGGTTATACGTTACCATTGCGGCGCTCTCGGTCATACCATAAGACTCATGAATATCGAGTCCGGTGCGCGCCTTCCATTCCCGGACCACTTCGCTGGCCATACTGGCTGCCGCCGAAAAACAGTAACGAACAGATTTAAATCTTTTCGATAGATCTTTCAGCGCAAGTAATCGAATGTAGATGGTTGGTACGGCATAGAACTTGGTGATTTGATGGCGTTCGATGGCATCAACGGCTTTTTCCAGATCAAACGCTTGCTGGATGATCAACCCGCCCGCACTGTAAACCGTGGAATGGGTGATATGAACCTGGCCAAAAACATGATTGAGGGGCAGAAAACAGAGCGCACGGTCCGTTTCAGTTGAACGTTCATAATGGGCCACATTAAACGTTGACGTTTGTAAATTTTCATGACTCAGCATAGCACCCTTGGGAATGCCGGTGGTGCCGCCGGTGTATAAAATAGCGGCCGTATCCTTCCGATCACGGTCGACGATCTTAAATTCCGGCTTTCCCTCCGCCGTAAGACCCAAAAATGAAATATCTCCGTGTTCGCAGACAATCAGTTCGGGATAAGGCCCTGTTTGTATCCCGTTTAAGTCGCCGAGTTTTTCGTCAGTGGTAAAAAGCACCCGGGGCAGACAGTCCTTAAGAATTTTAAACAGTTCATTTTTCATCAACAAATGGGAGAATGTGACCGCCACTGCACCGGTTTTAAGCACGCCAAAATAAAAAGCCAGCCAGTGATAGGAATTCGGCGCGCACAATGCGACGTGGTCACCGGGTCGCACACCTCTGTCAACCAGCGCAGAAGCGACCCGGTTTGCATCCTGATTGAATTGGGCGAAAGTGACGATTTTATTGTCTTCGATAACCGCACAGCGATCCGGAAAATAAAAAGCGGCATTTTTTAGATTGGAGGCTATGTTCATTATTCTTAGCACCCTTTCAATCCTGTCGTTATTTAGATCATTTAATTGTTAACATTAACGCGTTCTGTTGAAAAGCACGAAATTATGGACCCTATAGCAAAATGACAAGATCAGCAAATTTTCCCTTTTCAAACTATTTCTGCAAATGTTAAGGAATAACGCTGCGCGAATTCATCAGATGACAGGAAGGACAGGTATGACAATGACAAAAGCGGGAGCGACTTTTTTAAATGACACCCGAAATTCGAAAATGCTAATGAAGGTTGCTTTGGGACAAGAGAAGGCCGACCTCGCAATCGTGAATGTAAAACTCGCCAACGTTTACACCGGTGAAATCATAGAAAACTGTGCCGTAAGCATAAAGGAGAAATGGATTGCCTATGTCGGCGGGGATCCGAAAGACACGATCGGACCCAAAACAGAAGTTATCGATGCCAAAGGTAAAACCGTCATTCCGGGACTGATTGACGGGCACACGCACCTGGCCTGGCTGTTTCCGGTCGACGAATTTTTAAAATATGCCCTTAAAGGCGGTACCACTACAGTTATTACTGAGACATTGGAGATCTTTCCGGTTGCCGGCTATGAAGGAATAATCGACTTTTTAGAATCATTCAAAAATCAACCCATTAAAATTTTGGCAACTGCTCCGGCGGTGATATCAATCAGTTCCGACGTCCATGGAATATCAGAAGAAATGCTTCAAAAACTGCTCGCTCGAGATGATATTATTGGTCTGGGGGAATCCTACTGGCAGGCGGTTCTTCAGGAGCCGGATCAGCTGCAGCCGCTATTTAAACATACGCTTCTTGCCGGCAAAACGCTTGAAGGACATTCAGCCGGAGCCAGTGAGAAAAAGCTTACGGCCTATATTGCGAACGGCATCTCATCGTGTCATGAACCCATCAATGCCGATCAGGTACTCCAAAGACTCCGATTGGGGTTACATATAATGGTTCGCGAAGGTGCTGTCCGTAAGGATCTGGAAGAGATCGCCAAAATCACAAAACAGAAAATTGATTTCAGGCGATTGATTCTGGCAAGCGACAGCATTGCTCCTGCGGACTTGATGGAAAATGGTTATATGGAAAGTATCGTCCAAAAAGCGATTGATTGCGGGTTTGAACCGATCACTGCTATTCAGATGGCCACATTAAATGTTGCCGAGCATTTTTCTTTAGACCCACTCATAGGCGGTATCGCTCCGGGTCGATATGCCGATCTTGCAATTATTCCCGACATCGCCACCATAGATGCGCAATTGGTTATCAGCAGCGGTCTTATAATCGCCGAAGATGGAAAACTTTTGGCTTCTCCCCGAAAACACACCTTTGCTGAAGAGAGCCTGCAGACGATCAATCTGCCGCGAGAGCTTGAGCCCTCTGACTTTATTATCAGAGTCCCCGGAGATGTTAACGAAATACAGGTGCGCGTAATCAATATGGTTACCGATCTGGTTACCTCCGAGATCACGGTCAATTGTCCGGCCACTGATGGTAAGCTT
>JASFGZ010000344.1:0-5488 GCA_050123495.1 Desulfobacterales bacterium | reverse complement strand
CTAATCAATCAGAATGTTTTTCAATGCGATGCAAAAAAGACCCAATATTCCAGTATTCCATCATTCCATCATTCCAATCGCACGACATTGAGGCTCTCAACAGGTTGTGAGCGAAGCATACTAGGTTCATAGGCATAAGTTTTATTGCGGTTGTATCAACCGGTCCAAAATGAATCCGTGAAAGCTGTCTCCGCTGCCGGCGATAAAGACCCAGCCTAAATGGGTCAGGCACATGGTACAAAAGCTCACTCTCCATGCATAACCGCTAAACCAGGTAAACTCCGTCGTCGGCGGCCCCGCGTAACCGCAACCCTGTGCATACTTAAAACAGCCGATTTCATACACGACGCCGTGGGGATTGGCGAAGGTGTGATGGTGCGCCCCCTGGACCGTAATACGCTCTGCCGGTCGGGTAATGGCTTGATGGCACTGGCGACAAAGGATGTATTCCTCTTCTTCTGGAGATTCTTCCGCGGCTTCCTCTTCGACCAGATCCGGCGCCGGCCTGCCCGCTTTTTTACCGGAACGTTCGCGAAACATAGGATTACTGATGATTTCAGCCGGTTCCATTTCACCTGTCTTTCATTCAGGGTGTTTGAGAGCCCAAACTATTTTTTTACAAACGGCTGTCCGTAAGATCATCGAACTTAGCTTGCTTCGATCACAATTGGAATGATGGAAAGATGGAATACTGGGCATGCAATGAAGCTTTGCGCTATGTTGGGTTTGTATCGTGTTGCATTTAAAAATATCATGATTCATGAGATAACCTAATCATGGATCGAAAAAACATCAACTCCCCAGTTAGGCGTTTTTGACCATTATTCCATTCTTCCAGTATTCCATTATTCCATGTAGGCGATATAAAACCAGTTTCGTTAAAAATTACACAATTTCATTAAGTTATCCAAATACCGGAACGTAAATTACAGCATTCTTTTGTGCCAAACCACCCTTTGAATCATTGAAAAAGTGATTTTTTAAGTACGGCTTTGTTGTAAGCACCGATAATGTCCCGGCGACTAATCACACCTTCCAATTTATTGGGTGTTTGTGCCGAAACAACAGGCAAAACCGCAAAATCTTTTGAGCTGATCTTTTCCAGCGCCGTCCATAGATTGTCGTCCATGGAAACATTCACCAGATCGGAGGTAGCCAGATCCTTGGCCACCACCAGGTCTTTCAGGTTTTCATCAAAGATCGCTTCGTTATAGTCATTAAATGAAAGGATGCCGATGAGCTCATTTTGGTCATCGAGCACCGGAAAGCTGTTGAACTTGCTTTTGGAGATCCTCTCCGCCATTTTTTCCAGGGGTAACGCTTCAGGCATAGTTTCAACATTTGTGCTCATCACATCTTTTACAAACATGGACTTTAAAACGTTGACCTCTTTGCCTTCTTTGATGTCCACGCCTCGCCGAGCCAGCTTTAAGGTATAAATCGAATCTCTTAATAGCTGCCCGCTGGCGATCGTCGCAATGATGCACGAAAGCATCAGCGGAAGAATGATTTTATAACTACCCGTCATTTCAAAGAGAATCAAAATGGCAGCCAAAGGACCATGGGTGGTCGCGCTGACCACCGCACCCATTCCCACAATGCTGTAAGCCCCGGGAGATGCGGTTATATTGGGGAACCATTGATGAACGACGAAACCGAAAAACCCTCCGGCCATGGCCCCCAAAAAAAGTGAGGGCGCAAAGATGCCGCCAGAACCTCCGGAGCCAATGGTCACCGAGGTGGCCAGAATTTTAACCGCCACGAGGACCAGCATGAGCCACCAGGCCATCTGCTGCATCAACGCCATATCAATGGCCCCATAACCGACGCCCAGGATCTGCGGAAAAATCAATGAAGCCACTCCCAGAATCAGGCCACCGATGATTCCCTTGAGATATTCGGGAAATTTAATTTGGTCAAACATATCCTCGATTCGATACAATGTTTTTGTGAAAGTTATCCCGACCACCGCACAAAAAAGGCCCAAGACCAGGTACATGGGAAGTTCCCAGGCGCTGACCAATTCGTAAACCGGAACGATAAATGCCGGCGTATCACCTAGAAACGCACGTGACACAGCTGTGGCAACAACGGAGCTGATCACAATCGGGCTAAATGTCGCCAGACCGAAATCACCCAGAATAACCTCCAGCGCAAACATGGATCCGGCTATGGGGGCATTAAATGTCGCCGCAATGCCTGCGGCGGCACCGCAACCGACCAGGGTACGCATGCGGTCTGCTGAGACTTTCATAAACTGACCCAGGACCGACCCGATGGCGGAGCCAATTTGAACGATCGGGCCTTCGCGGCCGACGGAACCGCCGGTGCTGATACTGATGGCAGAAGCCAGTGATTTAACCACCACCACCCGCTTTCTGATCACACCGCCTTTGAGCGCCACAGATTCCATAACCTCCGGTACACCATGCCCTTTGGCCTCTCTGGCAAAAAAATACACCAACGGTCCCACGATCAGCCCCCCAGTCGCCGGGACCGCCACGCGATAATACCAGGGCAAATTTATCACGAGCTCCAACAAATCGTTCTCACCACCGTATGCCAGGGTCTGAAAGAAATTAATAAGAAACCGAAATCCTACAGCACCAAAGCCGGCCGCCAACCCCACAATGACCGCCAAAACTGCCATAATCGTGTGTTCGCTGGCGTGCAGTGCTTGCAGGCCTGGAAGTTTCTTTAAAATTTGTGTTTTCATTGATTTCCCTATATTTTTTAAGTATCCGTAAAATCAAAGAATACTTTCAGACCCGATATTGACTCCAACTGTTAGTATCTGAAAATATTTATGATTTTTATATATGCCGAAAGACAAAGCTGTCAAGCGATTAATTGGCAGCCGAAGAAGCTTATAACATTCTGAAATAAATAGAATATTTTTATTTTTTGTTTATGGATTGACATCTCATGAAGCATCCGATAAAAGAAGCATTTTTATGCATTCAACCGGCTTGACATCAAGAAAAAAATGCATATTTTTGCATGAATTAAAAGGACATTACGGCTTAACTGCTTGATATATCTTTTATAATAGTTTCAGGAGGAAGAACATGCCGTTTTATGAGTTCCAATGTCCGGAAGGTACGATAACAGAAAGCCTGGTACCAATGGGTACCAAGGCAATCAAATGCCCCAAGTGTAACCGGAAGGCCAAAAAAATCATGTCTCCCTGTTCGTTTAAACTGGTCGGGGGTGGATGGTACGCTGATGGGTACTCCTCTACAAAAAAAGGATCCAAAAATAGTTCTACCAAGAGCTCTAAGAAGAAATCTAAGAGCGATTAAATTTCTTGAGTTTGAACGCTCGTATACGTCCGATAATTAATAAATTACCCGATACGCTATGTGAAAGCCTCATACCCAACTTTTGCATTTCAACAAATTTCAAGCATCCCCCCGACGGGCCTGTTTCTGGGGGATGATTTTTTCCCGCGCTTAAATTATGCGCTTCTAAGGCCAATCACCGCCCTTTCCCATCAATATCGGTGCAGTCCCTTTTCATTCCCAGTGAATCCGAACATGCCCCTGAATGACTCATTTGCGATCTTGAGATCCGGGGAGGTGAAATGTGGAATTAAAATGTGAATATTCAAGCATACAAATCCCCAATGATCCTAAATATGCAACTGCCGCTGCCATCTATGTATCCGAAATTGCCCGCACGATGGGGATGGTAGATCAAGATTTAAAATCTCTTGAAAACGGCATCATTGAAGCGATCACCGCTTTGATGCGATACTCTTTCGAACCGGGCGAAAAAGATACTCTGGAGATATTCTGTGAGCGTATTCCGGAAGGATTGAAAGTGAGTCTGCGGGATAAAGGACTGCCCTTTGGTGCTGGTGATTCAGATTCAGCGGTCATTGAAAGTTCAATCGATGATCACCGCGAAATGGGAGCGCCGATTTTCCGGCTAAAGGAATATCTTGATGAAATTCGCTTTAACAATTTAGGGTCGGAAGGCAAGGAATTGGTTTTAATCAAACATCTGAAAAACAAAAGTATCACTGACTATTACGCGGCCTGCGATCTGGAACCCTTTGAGCCATCGGTGGCGCCAATTGCCTCATCATTGGACGAATTAAAATGCCGGGTCCGCCGGATGGAACCACGCGAAGCGGCGGAAGTGTCCAAGACAGTATATAAAACTTACGGCTACACGTATCCTCACGAATATGTGTATTATCCTGAAAAAATTAACGCCCTTAATAAAAGCGGCCGGATCTACCCGGCCGTTGCCGTATCCGGTGAAAAAGACATCGCGGGATATAGTGTTTTCCAAATCTGGGAGGAAAACCCTCAAATTGTCGAAATGGCCCAGGGCATAGTGAAACCGGAGTATCGATCCCTGGGATGTTTTCGCAATATGACCCAATATCTGTTAGCTGAGGCCAAATCCCAGGGCAAGCAGGGCGCCTTCGGAGAAGCGGTTACCAATCACACCATATCTCAACATACGGTTCATGGATTCGGCTTCAGAGATTGTGCTCTAAGGCTGGGGACGATACCGCCCGGCACCGTGTTTAAAGGCATGCAGGCGCAAAATGCTTATCGGGTGAGCATGCTGGTGCAATTTTTATTTTTAAAGCAGCCGCCTGCTTCCCTATCGATTTATGCGCCGCCGCATCACAGCAACATGATTGCCGCTCTGTACAAAGGGCTGGGCGTTCGGCCCGAGATCAAAACAGCAGTGCCGGCGCAAGCTGAAAAGGTAACATCATCATTTGCTATTCGAATGAACCTCGTCGGCTCCATGAATTTCGCCCGCATCATCATTGACCGCTATGGGATGAATATTGTCGATCACCTAAAAACCCAGGTCAAGGAACTGTGCCTCAAAAAAACCGAAATTATAAACCTCTTCCTGAATCTTTCCGATCCGTCGACCTGCATCTACACCGAACAATTTGAAAAGCTGGGATTTTTCTTTGCGGGCATACTGCCGGGTGGCCTTTCAAACGGTGATGCGCTGATTCTGCAATATTTAAACAACGTCCCCCTGGACTACGATGCCATTCAGGTCAAATCCACCACCGCCAAAAAACTACTGGCCTATGTCCGGGAACACGATCCGAATGTGAGCTAGGTATTGGGGATTGGGTATTCGTCAGCCGGTTTCGGCTGGCCTTCCTTTCCATCCTCCGTTGTCCCGCCAAGGCTGAACGGAAAAACGGTCGACTTAAAGGCTGCGGCGGTCAACAGCTGTCAGCGGAGATATATTATTGCTATATTCAGATGGAATTACCGAGGCTATGAATTCGACAAACAACCTGTTTGATTTATCCCGGCTGAAATCGGCCCTGAAAGAAAGCGCCCATTTTTCTGCCGGAAAAATCATCGAAGGCATTAATCACCGGCTGGATGAGTTTATCGAATCCGAGGAGCTTCACGACGATGTCACGATGGTGGCGATAAAAGTAAAATAGATTCCACAGATACAAATTTTGGAGACCTCTGAAAGCTTGGCATAT
>JASFGZ010000343.1:0-5492 GCA_050123495.1 Desulfobacterales bacterium | reverse complement strand
TATTTATTTATACAAGCTTGGTTTAGAAGGACTGCGGGTGGGGCTGTGTCCCATTAGATGAAATTGGACACGGATACACACAGATGTACACAGATTAAAAATTAAATTTATCACGAAAGCACGAAAGGACGAAAACACGAAATAAAAAAAATTGTTCTTCGTGTTTTTAAATTTTCGTGTTTTCGAGATTAAAATCAAAATTACAGAAATAGTGATCTGCGTTAATCTGATTAAATCTGTGTCCCTGCTGAAAAACTTTAGGCACTTCTTGACTATCTTCGATATACACGTTGCCTTGCATTCGCAGCATTTAAGAGCGTCTCAACATGCACGTCCACATAATCAAATACCCTGGCATATTTCTTTCCGGTTGCCGGTCGCAGTACCCTGCCAAGGTATTGCAACAAACGGCCGCTGAATTTTATCGGAGTGGCTAGAAATAAGGTGGTTAAATCCTTACAATCAAAGCCTTCCCCGATTAACTGGCCGGTGGCTATGATAACTTTAACCTGACCTTTGTTGATCCGTTCGAGCACTTTCTGACGGTCGCCGATATCAAGATCACCGGTGAGCAATTCGGATTCCAACTTGAACCGGTAGCGCAACAGTGCCTGCAGATTCTCACAGTGGGCCTTGCGATCGGACAGAACAAGACAGATCCCGGAATTTCTGGCTGCCTCCCTGACAACATCCGAGGCGATCAGAATGTTTCTTTCCGTATCGGAGGCGATTTCTGCCAGCATCTTGCTGTATTCAGTGACCGGATCATGGCGCGTCTTAAAGTTTGTTTCTCGTAAGATCACCTTGGCGGGCAGAACATCACCGGTTTCAATCAATTGGCTTTTATCCACCTCGTGATGCTTATCACCCAGATGCCAGAAAATTAATTTAGACAGCTTATCCCGGCGATAGGGTGTAGCAGAAAGCCCCAGCATGAATTGGGAATCGAAACTGGAGACCGCTTCGGTAAAAGTCCGACTCGGACATCGGTGGCATTCATCGACCAGTAAAAAACCGATATTTTCTGCGATCTCCTCGGCACATTTATAAAGGGATTGCACCAGGGCAACCGTAATTTTATCGCCAATGACCTTTTTACCGCCTCCGATAAAACCCACAGCTTCAGGTGCAATACCGAGGAAAGTTTCAATTCGCTCGACCCATTGGACGGCCAGATCTTTTGTGTGAACAATGATCAGGGCCGGCTGTTTGCGCCGCGCGATGATATACAGCGCCATCACAGTTTTGCCGGAACCTGTGGCTGAGCTCAATGTCCCGAAATCTTTCGCCAGCATTTTATCAACGGCGATTTTCTGAAAGGGCTTCAACTGACCGTTAAAGGTAAAATTCACCGGCTTAAGTTTGCGCCGCTGGTCGTCGATCCTAAATTTCACACCCTGCCGACGACACATATTGATCAAGCGCCGGATGTAACCACGCGGTATCCAGAGTCCGGCTGGGCCGACTTTATCGTAGAACTTCAGCACTCTGGGCGTACCCCGGTTCCAGCGCCCCATCCGTTCATTTTCCAGCCATTTAGGGTTGAGAAATTGAAGCTTTTCAATCAGAATCTCAATGAGTTCCGAAGGGACGTTTTTGAGACGCAGGTTTTCTTTAATGGTAATCGTCAAAGGAGACATACGATAATGCGATCAAGCCGTTTAGGTTAATTAATCAGAGGTAGCCGTTAACATACAAGATGTGAATATGCATCGTCATAAATTCGAATCTGGAAATACGAAATCCGAAACAAATACGAATACCAAATGACCAAAAATCGAAAATGTTTTGAACATTCGTATTTTCGTATTTTGAATTTGTTTCGAATTTCGTGCTTCGGATTTCGGGTTTTTTTAAATCCTCATAAAATTATGAATTCAATTTATGTTAGTAGTTATCCAAATTGCTTATCTTCTTTTATGAGTGCCTGTGCAATCTGAATATCATAGGCTTGCCTGGGATCAAAGTCTTTTACCTGGTAGATGTGCTGGGCCTTCTTGATGGCACCATAAGGAATCCAGTCGTGTTCATCCCATAGTTCCGTATCGTCGGCATTCCACATCCGAAACCATATTTCTCCGTCCGCCTCGCGCACATACATCCGTACGCGCTGATTTAACGGAAACGGATAATAGTATAGGCCTTTCTCGTCTTTCATGATTCACATTCTAGCATTTAATTAGACAGGATTAATAGGATTATCTGGATTAATTTTTTGGCCGTTCCCCAGATGAGAACGGCCAAATCCAATCGCCTTCGGCGAACTGGAATAGACGCTTAAATTGCTTAAGCATAGCGAACCAATTAATAGTTAATAGCGAAATTAAAACAAACGTGAATTGATAACTCCGAATTATAACTCCGCTGAAAGCGGATTGTGTATTTTCAGTTTCTTCCGGAAACTGAAAATGTAAAAAGAAAACATGTAAATCCTGTTAATCCTGTCTAAAATTGAATCGAAATAATCTTCTAAATTCTGTCTAATAATTAGCTTATACTAGCAAGTCATTTTGTTAACAACGATCAAAAGCCGTGGTGGTCTAGAAATTCGATGATCGCCTGATTGACCTCCTGCGGTTTTTCCATCGGTGCGATGTGGCCGGCGGCATGTATATGTTTGTGGACAGCGTTTGGAATGCCGTCTTCTAAAAACCGGGCATATTTAGGCGATGTCAGATTGTCCTCTTCAGCAGAGATGACAAGTACCGGAACGCTTATCTCGTTCAGCCTTTCCACCACGTTGAACAGATTGCAGGCCTGAAAATCGCCATAGGTAACCCCGGGCTTGCATCTGGTGAGATCATCCTGGAAAGATTCGACTACGCCTGTATTCGTATTTCCGGATGACGCAAGTTTACCAAGCATTTCCACGAAGCTTGGGTAATCGTTTTCAATGGCTTCAAAAATCGCTGGCGAAACCTTGAGTCTGGCACCCGTTCCGATCAGAATACCGGCTTCGAAGCGCTCCGCAAAATCAAGCAGAAGTTGCTGGACAATCGCACCTCCCAGGCTCCATCCGCAGAGAATGGCTTTTGGCGCTTCTAAGGCATCGGCAAATTCAGCCACCGCCAGGCTGTAATCCGCAATTGAATCTTTTCCATCCTTTCCGCTTCTGCCGTGACCGGGCAGATCAAGTGCCACTGTATTCACCCGCTCGGTAAGGCCTTCCACCTGTGCCTTCCAGAAATGGCCGGATCCGCCCGATCCATGGATGAAGACGACGGTGGATTTGCCCTGATCCAAAGGCCACCTGCCGGCAATAAACCCAACCCCGCTTATCTCCCTTTCCTCCATCCCTCCTCCTATTTGCATTAATTAACCGCAGATTCACGTAAACGACCGCAGACTATCTAGATTAATTAGCCACAGACACACACAGACCTACACCAACCTTTTCTTTTGCCGACCTTGGCAAAAGAAAAACTGTCAACCCTGCGGGTTACAGTACAAACCTTCGTATTATCGCTTTCGGGTGGGTAAAATTTACTAAAAGCCCTATTTTGTATCCTGTGGCCTTAAGATAATTTAATAATTGCTCCATTTATTTGATATGTAAGTTCGTTAATATCCAATTTGGTTATTTTGTTTTATTCCGCGAAGCGGAATTACTGTATTTCCCCTGCGAGAGTCCGCAGGGGAAATAGTTTGTGTGCGTCTGTGTGGGTCTGTGGCTATTTAAAAATCAGCGTATATCTGCGTTCATCTGCGGTTATTTTCTATTCAAAATTCACCTGACGGACGCCCTCTTTTACCTGAATCAGCTGTCGTAACGCTTGCCGGTCACCTTGCTTCCGTATGGGTTCCACTTGTGTAACCGAAAGATTGCCCGCGTTCAATTTATATTTCCACTGCCTGATGTATCCCGGTACCAGGGCATAGGCGCAACCTCCCGGACCGCAACAGGAGGAGTCCATAACCGCACAGCCGATAAAATACAAAACCTGCCGATCGTTAAACGGCAGGCGCTTCTCTTCGCTCAATACATAATGTCCGCTGATCGTCCGGATTTCTTCATTTAAAACCGGATGAATATAATCTTTGAGGACAGACTGACCTTCCATCGGCATGCCTTTCAATCTGCGAGGAGTATAGATAAAAAGCCAAGCTGCTGTCAATCATCTATAATTGGCCTTGCGGCTCGTTTAATTGGTTAGATCCGTTCAATTGGTTCAATTGGTTCAGAAGCATTTAACAAATAAAACAAATGAAACCGATCAAACTAATTAAACAAGATCTTTTAATCGCAATTTGAAATTTTTCTGACACATACAGTGCAAAATGCGACAAAAACTTAACTAAAGCCCGGGTTTAGGCAACTTGAAAATTCCATAACTATCTGAATTGATATAATTAAAACTGAAACTCTAAAATTGGTCTGCTTCTTGCTAAATATGTAGTTGAGGCTTAAAACCCTATGTTTCTCATTTTGCTTACGATCGATTAGGGTAATTGGGAGGCACCGTAAATGGAAAATTTAATTTTTATTGGAATTGTATTTGTGGGGATACTCGCTTTTTTGTGGATGGCCCCGGATCGAGGACCGGATCAGGACGAATAATGCGCATCGCGCAGTCAGAGGTTCATTAGTTTATTAGTTGATTGGTTAATTAAGTTGATGGGTTGATTAAGCAAATTAAGTCAACCAGTCAATCCAATCAACTTATGTAACCCTTTAACCCAATAAACTTACTCAACCAATTAAACCAATACAACAAAAGAGATTTTCCTGACAGCTGAAACTGTCACCTGAAACCGAAGACCTTTACCTGCCATCATTACAGATACTATCTGCCATCATAAAAAACATCCCCCGGAACTTGGGTGACATTTCCTGAAACCGAAATCCCAGGGCCACGATCTTTTTCTTTTTCCAGGTAAAATCGCGGCTCCAGACGATGTTTCCTGCAACCTTCAAGGCGAGCTCTTGCTTCGGTAAACTCATTTCGATTTTGGCGGTTGTAATGTTTTTATAAATGGATGTAATGCTCTTATATTTGCTATCCAGAATAACACATAACCCGCCGATGGAAATATCCCTGGAATACCCTTCTAGGATTAACGGCTCGTTTTTATTGCCATTCATAAAAACCTGTAAGTTAATTTTTAACGGCAGCTGATGCCGACCGATCTTTCGGATCTTCTCGTTCGGGCTTCCGTCGGCGGATTCCTTGCGGATTTTATACAGATCGATCAATCCCAACTCGATGTTCGGATAGTTCTTGCAAATCTTAATGAGATTGGATTTTGTTATTTTGAGCAGTTCGGTTCGTGTCGTCGTTTCGATATAGGATTTCGAAATGCTTTTGTCTTTAAAGGGATATATGTCTCCGAGAAATTGGTTTTCGAACAGAAACGAAGCCCTTTTACGGTAAAGCGTCTCCGCTCCTGTTTTAAAGGGTAAAAAAACCGTTTCTTTTAGGTTGCCGGAGACAATAAAGAAGAGATCGTTTTCCGGGTCTCCGGTTTTTAGAATCATCTTCCCGGGCGGTAAA
>JASFGZ010000342.1:0-5508 GCA_050123495.1 Desulfobacterales bacterium | reverse complement strand
CACTGTACCGACGAAATGGGACAATTTCGATGATGTCGAAATTCCTGAGGATTTTCTCAACAGAGGTCGCATGCCAATGGTGGACGAAGCCTTTGAAATTTTAAAGTCCCGGATAGGCGGCAATCTTGCCATCGGCGGCTGGGTGTTGGGTCCTTTCACCATGGCGGGTCAAGTTTTTGAATTAGACCTTTTACTCAAGAGTGTCCGCAAGGATAGAGAAAATGTTGAAATCTTTCTTTCGAAAATGACCGATCTGGTCATCAAAGTAGCCCGCCATTATCAAACCATTGGCGTGGATTATATGAATATTCGCGAAATGGGGTCCGGATCCGATCTGCTATCACCAAAAGTTTGGAAAACGGTGATTCAGCCGAATCTCGTAAGGATTTTCGAGGCTCTGGAAATCCCAACAGTCAATCATATCTGCGGATCTACCGATCTGATTATCGAAATGATGAATGAATGCGGCGCCGATGCCTTGAGCGTCGATCAAAAAAATAATGTGGCTGAATCCCGCAAAAAACTGGGCAACGACGTGCTTTTGCTCGGAAATTTTGATCCCTACGGTACTCTGGTAACGGGTGATGTTTCCGACGTGGCGCCGGCGATTAAAAAATGCATCGATGATGGAGTCGACGCCGTCTGGCCGGGCTGTGACCTCTGGCCGGATTTGAAAAAGGAAAATGTTGAGGCATATGTGCAAACTGTGCGAAAACACGGCACTCAAGCTTCCCCGGCTGTGGGACGACTTTAAAGTCAATGGTTAACGATTGCCTAGAAGTGGTTTCAAAACCCCATCTGAGGCTCAATGGCTGCGTTGCCCCGCAAGCGGGATTCGCATCTGATATTATGTGATAGGGTGCAGCACAGGCCTCCGATAAATGCTCACATACCCATGTATGCTGCGCTTTATCGATCGGCCTGCACTTGCTGAGCACCTTAATTTAAAAAAATCAGAAGCGAAGTCCCGCTGTATAGCGGGGCCCTTGAGCCTGATCTGAAGTTTTGAAAACACTTCTAATGAAAAACATACCCGGTCCTTTGATCGGGAAGGAGGCCTGACGATGGAAGATGCTAGAAAAGAAGAGATTTTAAAAAAGCTGGCTGAGGCGGTCGTAGAATTTGAAGAAGATATGGCAAGGGAATGGGCTCAAAACGCCCTGGATGAGGGTATGGATGCCTTTGAAGCCATCATGAATGGTCTGGCTGCGGGTATGGAAACCGTCGGAGATCTCTACGATCAACAGGAATATTTTGTTCCTGAACTTTTGATGTCGGCCGATGCGCTGTATGCGGGATTGGATATTCTCAAACCGCATATTAGACAGGACGCCATAAAGCAAATGGGACAGGTCGTCATCGGTACGGTACAGGGAGATGTGCATGATATCGGCAAAAATATAATCAAGCTGATGTTTGAGGTTGGCGGTTTTGAAGTTCATGATCTGGGTCGGGATGTTCCACTCGAAAAATTTGTCGAAGAACAGCTTAAAACTGATGCCGAAATTGTGGCGATGTCGGCAATGATGACCACAACCATGGTGGGCATGAAAAAGGTCATTGAGATGATCAAGGCCAAGAATCCAAATGTGGCCATTATGCTGGGTGGGGCCCCCGTGACTCAGGATGTGGCCAAGCTCTGGGGGGCAGACGGATATGCCGAATCAGCCGGTAATGCCGTGCAGGAGGCCATTAAAATGATAAGCCAGCTAAGAAAATTGCAGGAGCAGGATTAGCCCACCGGGCGCAAGCCAGCTGAAAAAAGAGGAGAACTGCGAATGGATAAAACTATGGCCAAGGTCATCTTTCAGCCCTCAGGTCGCAGGGGCCGGGTCCCAAAGGGCGTCTCGGTAATCGAAGCCTCACGCCTTCTGGGCGCGGACATCGAGGCTTTGTGCGGTGAAAAAAGAGTCTGTGGTAAATGCAAAGTGCGTATCGAAGAAGGGTTTTTCGAGAAATACGACATCGATTCCAAAAGGTCTCATGTAAGCCCGTGGCAGCAAGAGGAGGAGGAAAAGTTTATCAATGCCGCAGACAAGAAGGCGGGTTACCGGCTGGGTTGCGTCACCCGGATAGAAGGGGACCTCCTTGTTTTTGTGCCCGAGGAATCCCGCGCCGGCAAGCAGATTGTCAGCAAGGCTGCCCGTGACATTCAGATCGAACATAACCCGGCCGTAAAATTGTATACGGTCGCGGTGGATAAACCGGCATTTGAAGACCCCACCGGAGATTTTGAACGCATTTGCAAACAGCTCAAGGCAAAGTACGATCTCGAAAACCTGAAAATTGATATACAGACACTGCGCCAGATACCATCGGCCCTGCGCCAGGGAGACTGGAAGGTCACCGTCAGTGTCTGGATGGATCAAGAAATCATACGCGTCAGGCCGGGTGAGTTCGAAGCCAGTTATGGTCTGGCGATTGATATCGGGACTACCACCGTCGCGGCTTATTTTTGCGATCTCTCAACGATGGATGTCCTCGACACGGTATCGATGATGAACCCGCAGTGCAAGTACGGTGAAGATGTGATGAGCCGCATCACCTACCATATGATGAACCCGGACGGGCTTGAAAAGATGAGCAATGATATAGTGGAGGGGCTCAATCAGCTCATCGACGAGGCCATACAGTCAACGCATCCGCCCCAAAAAAAGGTGAAAAAGAAAAAAGGCGACAAAAGCCCGGACAAATGGGTGGAAGCACCGGAAGAAGGGAAGACATACCTGCGGCTTTCCCGCAATGACATCGAAGATTTTACCATTGCATGCAATACGGCCATGCATCACATCCTTTTGCAACTCGACCCGCAACATGTGGCGCTGGCGCCTTTCCCGCCTGTGGTCCATCACAGCCTGGACATCAAGGCCCGGGATTTAGGGATCAATATCAATCCGTCATCGTATGTTTATATATTACCCAATGAAGCCGGATTCGTGGGCGCGGATAACGTGGGCGTGTTGATTGCCGAAGCGCCTTACCAAAAAGATGAAGTCCAGCTGATTATCGACATCGGAACCAACGGCGAATTGGTGCTGGGCAACAAGGACAAATTGATATCTTCTTCCTGTGCCACAGGTCCGGCCTTCGAAGGTGCCCAATTGACCTTCGGTATGCGCGCTGCGCCCGGAGCGATTGAGCGGATTAAAATAGATCCCGAAACGCACGAAGTGGATTACAAGGTCATTGGAAAGGATGCCTGGCGGAAATATTCCAAGCCCGAGGAGATGAAAGCCAAAGGTATCTGCGGCTCCGGAATCCTGGATGTTTTGGCCGAGCTTTTCAAAGCCGGCGTTATCACCAACAGCGGCGCATTCAATAAAAAGGGACAGAAATCCGACCGCTTCCGTAAAAACCCGGACACCAAAATTTCAGAATTCGTTTTAGCCTGGGCGGAGGAGACCAGCATCGGCAAAGACATTGTGATTACCCAAAAAGATGTGCGCCAGATACAGCTGGCCAAAGGCGCCCTCTACGCCGGCTGCAAACTTATGCTAAAACGCATGCAGGTGGACAAACCGGAAAAAGTAAAAATCGCCGGCGCATTCGGGACCCATGTGGACCGTGAAAAAGCCCTGATTATGGGTCTCTTCCCGGACTGTGATATTGAAAAGATTGTATCAATAGGCAATGCCGCCGGAGACGGATGCAGGGCGGCGCTTTTGAACCGGGACAAACGCAAAGAAGCCAGCTGGGTATCCCAAAATGTGGAATATATCGAACTGACAATAGAGTCCGACTTTCAACAGGAGTTCATGGAGGCCATGCAGTTACCCCACATGACCGATGCGTTCCCCCATCTTGAAGGATTGGTACCTGAAGAAATTCTGCATCAAAAATAAGCTGTTCGCGTTCATTATCGGTCGCAACAACCCGAGCGGCCTGCTTCAACCGCAAGGTTAACTTCTAATATTCAATTCCTTTACGGGCGCGTGCACCGCTGTAATACGGGTGTTTTACCTGTACGAATTCGGTAACATAATCCGCGAGTTCGCTAAACTCTGCAGACGTATCAATGCCGGTCATGACCAGTTCAATTTTGTTGCGGCACCTTTCGATGAGGTCCAGAATCTGTTCTTTTTTTAGAAGGTCGAAAATTACAGTGCTTAGAATTTCATCACATACAAGCAGATGGGTTTCGCGATCAATCGCCTCCAAAGCAAACTGCAACGCCTGAGCCGCATGTTCATAATGAACCGTTTCGGGGCCGTGGGACATAATAAAAGGATGCTTACCCGGGCACCAGTAAGCAATATTCGGAATTTTTTTAAAAATGGCCACTTCCGAAGAAGTCCCGGATTTCATAAATTGAACAAAATCCACCTGGCGGTTGTCCCCTGCGGCTCTTACGGATAGACCAATTGCCCGGGTTGTCTTGCCGACGCCCTTTCCGTAATAAATGTGAATCAGGCCGAGGCCTTTGTCCTCGATTAAGCCGGATCGTTTTTGGGTATAATAGATAAGGCCTGCCTCCCTTCTGAATGTCGCAAAATGCATATATAGGAATCATTCTCCTGTCAACCGTAATTCTTTAGGTTCCGCTGCAAGATCAAGAGGCTTAAAACCCCAAAATGCCCGATGATAAAGGGATCGTTCAGCTTGACACCTTCTGATGGGTTCCTGTATCTTCAAATTAAACTCGAACTTGAACCTATCTTAAAAATGAGGCAAAGCGATGAAGGGAAAAGTACATGTCTACACAGGGGATGGAAAAGGGAAAACAACCGCAGCTTTGGGTCTATCCATAAGGGCCGCCGGCGCCGGGTTGCGGGTTTTCTTCGCCCAATTCATCAAGGCAGACGAATATAGTGAGATCAAAGCCCTTAAAAGGTTCTCAGACATTATCACAGTGGAACAATTCGGATTGGGAGGCTTTATCGGGGGCAACCCATCATCGGGGGATGTTGAAGCAGCCCAAAAAGGGGTCGCAAGGGTGATGGAAATTATTTCAACGGGCAAATATGATGTGGTTGTATTGGATGAGGCCAACACTGCCGTGACGTATGAACTTATTTCAGAGCAGGATCTTCTTGATATCATTGATGCAAAATCAAAAAATATAGAGCTTGTTATTACCGGACGAGACGCATCCGCCCGGATTATTGAAAAGGCAGATCTGGTCACGCAGATGAAAGCTGTAAAACATTATTTCCAAAATGGAGTGCAAGCAAGAGTGGGCATCGAAAAATAGAGCCCTGATTGATCGTAAACAAAATGAATCGAAATTTTTCTACCCAAAGAAACAAAACGGCTGAAGCTGTACTTTTGTCGGGATTTTTAGGATCCGGCAAGACGACGCTTTTAAAGCGGATGCTTTCCTGGGAGGATAACCTGTCCGAAACCGTCGTTGTGGTAAATGAGTTCGGAGATGTGGGCGTCGACGGCGCGCTTCTTAAAGATTCCGGATCGGATGTGGTCGAACTCACCAGCGGATGTATTTGCTGTTCGCTGCAGATTGATTTAAAACAAACGCTGACGCAAATCAGGGAGCGTTTCCGTCCGCGTCGG
>JASFGZ010000341.1:0-5514 GCA_050123495.1 Desulfobacterales bacterium | reverse complement strand
GGCAACATTGAGCGCCTGCAAACATTTGTGGGGCAAAGATGCGTTGAGCTTAAAAGCCTGATTGATGGCGGCATTATTGCCCAGTGGTCGTTCGTACCCACAACCCGTTCCAGGGATGATCTCAGGCCGGCCGAGTGTGAATACAAAGGTAAGCCATACAAAATCAACCGTCAGCCCACCGAAAAGGAATATGATGATCTGATTTTTGGCTGGCTGGTGGAGTCGGGAATCACTTCAAATTCGGTCATTTACGTCAAAGATGAGGTTACCGTGGGCATCGGTACCGGTGAGCAGGACCGCGTCGGTGTTGCCGAGATTGCCCGGGATAAGGCCTATCGCAAACTTGCCGACAGGTACTGCTTTGAAACCCATGGCACGCCTTACAATGAATTGACGGATGCCGAAAAAAAATCTGCGATTGACGCCCAAGTGGCCACTGAAAAAGGCGGACTCATTGGCGCTGCCATGGTCAGTGATGCGTTTTTCCCGTTTAGAGACGGGGTGGATGTGGGCATCCGCGAAGGGATTTCAGCGGTCATTCAACCGGGGGGCTCCGCAAACGACTATCAGTCCATCGAGGCCTGTAATGAGGCTGATGTGACCATGGTATATACCGGCCAACGCAGTTTCAAGCATTAGTTGTGCCCCTAAATGGTCCTTTTTCCGATGAGCGGCGTTCTCCGCGGGTTTCAGCCCTCAACGTACTCTAAGTACGCCTCGGGCTAAAACCCTTGTGCAGCCTTGCTCATCGAAAAAATTTCTCATTTATGGGCACAACTAAGCATTTCTCTCTATGTGACTGAACTTTAGATCTAATGCCTCAAATGGGCCACAGTCTTACTGTACATAGCTTATTCACCATAATAAGATGTGAAGTCCCGCTTTTTTAGCGGTACCAACGAACAAAATCTAAGGGTTTGGAACCCAGTTTACCTAGTTTAACGCGCCGGAAAAAGCTCTTATATTGAAAAGAGGGAATGAGCGTGGTTGATCGACCATCACTGAATGAATTCAAAGCCGCTGCAAAGAGTCTTGAATCTATAATTGTTCGCACCCCCTTGATACCTTACCGCGGCGCGGATCATGATACTAAAATCTTGCTAAAACCCGAAATTCTGCAGGCCGTGAATTCGTTTAAGCTTCGCGGCGTTTTCAATGCCGTGGCCTCGCTCAGCGCAGCGGAAAAAGCAAGAGGTGTCAGCACAGTCAGCGCGGGCAATACGGCGCAGGCACTTGCGTGGTCCGCCAGACATTTTGGAATATCCGCCCGCAGCATTATGCCGGATACGGCACCGCTTCCAAAGATTGAGGCCGTAAAAGCATACGGCGGCATTCCCGTGCTTATGCCCATATCAGAAGTCTTTCGTTTCTTAAAGAAACATCTCTGGGAAAAGGAAGCTTATTCCTTTGTTCACCCCTGGACGAATCGACAGGTCATGATCGGGCATGGGAGTATCGGTCTGGAAATCATGGAAGATGCCCCTGATGTTGACACTGTATTCATACCTGTCGGAGGTGGCGGATTGATGGGCGGGGTCGGCAGTGCTATCAAGGTGGTCAACCCTTCGGTGCGCATTTACGCTGTTGAGCCCGAAGGTTGTCCTTCACTTCGTTCGGCCGTCGATCAGGGTCAACCGATGACAGTGGAATGTAAGACGATTTGTGACGGTGTGGCAGTGCCATATATCACCGATGAAATGTTTCCGTTTCTTAATGAATTGATCGATGACGTCTTATTGGTTTCAGAGGATGCGGTGCGTGCGGCGATCAGATCAATTTTATGGCATAATAAAATGTTGGCTGAGCCGGCAGGGGCGCTAGCGTTGGCTGCAGCTTTGCAAATACCCCCCGAACAGAGAGGCACAAGCGTTTGTCTTGTGACCGGGGGTAGCATCGGGTTTGAACTTATGATGGAAATTCTTCAAGAAAAGTGAGGACCCATGATATGAAAAGAACAATCGTAAAGACGGCCGATGCGCCCGCTCCTTTAGGTCCCTATAGTCAAGGCGTATTAGTGGAAGGGGGTCGTACCTTGTATATTGCCGGTCAGCTTCCCATTGACCCTCAAACCGGCAGTTTGGTGGGTGATGGCGATATTCGGGTACAAACCGAACGGGTTTTGGATAACGTTGGGGCCATACTGCAGGAAGCCGGGATGGGATTTGATGACTTGGTAAAGGTCGGTATTTTTCTGGCGAACTTTGATAATTTTGGCGATGTTAACGAAATCTACGCAAGACGTTTTAGCACCAGCCCCCCCGCTCGAACTACTGTGGTTATCGCCGGCTTCCCGATGGGTTTTCTAATTGAGATAGACGCAATTGCCGTGGCTTAAGCGAAATTAAAATTTAGTGGCAAAAATCGATTTATTTCAAAATCTTTAAGAAACTGTCTAACGCCATATCGATATCTTCGGAACTGATATGATAATGGGTCACAGCCCGAAGGCGCCGGGGTCCAAATGCCGAGATTTTGACTCCCCCAGCATTAAGTTGCTTTTCTAACTCGATCGCCGGTAGATCTTTACGGGTGATTTCAAAATAGACAATATTGGTTTTGATGCCACTCGGATCGATATCCAATCCTTCCATATCGGATAGCCCTTCGGCCAACTTTCTTGCATTAACGTGATCATCTGCCAAACGGTCGACCATTTCGTTAAGGGCCACAATTCCTGCAGCGGCCAATACCCCTGCCTGACGCATTCCTCCCCCGACCACTTTCCTTGCGCGACGGGCTTTATCGATAAAATTTTGAGTGCCGCAGATCACAGATCCCACCGGAGCCGCCAGCCCTTTACTTAGACAGAAAGAAACAGAATCGGCTTCAGCCACCAAATCTTTTGGATCAACATTTAGTGCAATGGCCGCGTTAAAAATGCGCGCACCGTCGACGTGAATTTTTAATTTTTGACGACGTGCGATTTCACCTACTGCCTGCATATAATCTGCATCTAGCGGGTAACCGTTGCAACCATTATGGGTATTTTCTAAGATTATGAGTCGCGTATGTGGAAAGTGGATATCATCACCACGAATGGCAAATTTGATATCATCAAGATCAAGTTTACCATCTGGCTGATTGGTTAGCGTTCGGGGATGAATGCCGGCTATAGCAGCTGATCCGCCTTGTTCAGCCAAAAATGTATGGGCTTGACTACCCAGAATAATTTCGTCGCCACGGTCGCAATGTGCGAGCAGACTAACCAGATTGGCCATTGTGCCACTGGCAACAAACAAAGCGGCTTCTTTTCCCAGCCGTTCGGCGGCCATTTTTTCCAGGCGATTTATGCTCGGGTCCTCACCGAACACATCATCGCCTACCTCAGCGTCGGCCATCGCGCGACGCATGGTGTCGGTCGGTTTTGTCAGCGTGTCAGATCGAAGATCAATGATTCGCATGCCAATTCTCCTTTTAAGAAATTCTCATCCCGGATCGGACATATATTATTTACCGCCTGATTGACTCACTTAAACCCAGCGAATTTAACTGATATAATATCTGAATTTTAAAATCAACGAACTTGGCGCACGGTTAGTCAAGATAAATTCGTCTTTTGAAATCTGAAGCCAACCGCTATGGGGAAAATTCAGGTGCTTCAAGAATTAAAGCGATAACCGGCACCGATTTTATGGCATTTTCTTGACTAAGCAAAGGTGTTAAAGGTAAAGAAACAGTGTACGCAGTCTTTGCAAGCACTATTCATCCCAAATGTGATCTAATCGTATTTTGTGCTAACATCGAAAACGTGTCCATTTGGGCCAGGTAAGAGATAACAGGCTTTACCGTAACCCGAATGCCATGGGGTAATGGAATGATGGAATGATGGAACACTGGGTTGGTGGAATGAGGTCTATTTTTATATAGATGACACTGATCAGATATTAAGACAAGATCATCCACCGCGTTTTATACCCAAAATTCCATTTTTCCACCATTCCATTATTCCATATGTAGTTGCCAGCAAACACCACGCTTCTGGGTGATACCAAAGTCTAGTATTTTAGGCTGGGACTCTTTACCATAAAGGGGGTTGATCATGGCCAAATTATTATGGAAGCCTACGCAGGCACAAATTAAAACGACCAATATGTGTCGTTTTATGAATCTTATCAATGAAACTTACAATCAAAATTTTAAAGAATATGCCTCCCTTTACGACTGGTCGATTGAAAACATATCGGACTTTTGGGCGGCCTTCTGGAAATTTGCCGGCGTCATTCACTCCAAATCGTATGATCAGGTCGTAGATGATGCCACTAAAATGCCGGGAGCGCATTGGTTTCCCGGTGCTCAGCTTAATTTTGCCGAGAATCTGCTCCGCTACCGGGATGATCAGGTGGCGCTGATCTTCAAAGGGGAAGGGCAGGCATCAACCAAAATGACCTACGCCCAGCTATATGATGAAGTGGCGCGTCTTGCCAGGTCTTTAAGGGATCTGGGGATCCAGCCGGCGGATCGGGTGGTGGGGTTTATGCCCAACATGCCTGAAGCCATTATTGCCATGCTGGCAGCGACCAGTTTGGGAGCAACCTGGTCTTCGTGTTCGCCTGATTTCGGTATTAAAGGCGTGCTGGATCGATTCGGACAGATCAAGCCCCGCGTCCTGTTTACCGCCAATGGGTATTCTTTTAAAGGCAGAAAAATAGATTCCCTGGAGCGCATTTCGGATATTCTTAAACAATTGCCCTCTATTGAGAAAGTTGTCGTTGTGCCTTACACCGAGCAGCAAGCGGATATCGGCGCGGTTCCGAATGCCATTCATTATCAGGATTTTCGATCCTCAGCCTCCGGTTTGGAGATTGAATTTGAGCAACTCCCTTTTGAGCACCCTCTGTATATCATGTACTCCTCCGGCACCACCGGTCTGCCAAAATGCATGGTGCAAAGTGCCGGTGGTATTCTCGTTCATCATTTAAAGGAACTCGTGTTGCATTCTGATTTAAAGCGTGAGGATACTATTTTTTATTTTACCACCTGCGGTTGGATGATGTGGAATTGGTTAACCAGCTCATTGGCCGTTGGCGCTACCCTGGTCCTGTTTGACGGCAATCCGTTCCACCCACACCCCGGTGCCTTGTGGGAGATGGCACAGGACGAGAAAATTACCGTTTTTGGGACCAGTGCGGGATATATCGCCGCGCTTCAAAATGCAGGCGTAAAACCCGGCAAAGAATATGATTTGGAACCGTTGCGGGCTGTGCTCTCCACAGGATCGCCCCTTTCAATTGAAGGATTTGAGTTTATATACGATGAGGTCAAGACTGATTTGCAATTGGCTTCGATTTCCGGAGGCACGGATTTAAATGGCTGCTTCGCCCTTGGAAATCCGATGGGGCCTGTTTATGCCGGCGAGCTCCAATGCCGGGGTCTGGCAATGGATGTGCGGGCGTTTGATGAAACCGGAAGTGAGCTCATCGATGAACAAGGAGAGCTGGTCTGCTGTAAGCCGTTTCCGTCGATGCCGATTTACTTCTGGGAAGACCCGGACGGAAGCAAATATCACAATGCTTA
>JASFGZ010000340.1:0-5532 GCA_050123495.1 Desulfobacterales bacterium | reverse complement strand
ATTATCGCTGAAGTCGACTATTCCCGGATTCAAACGCGTCTAGAACAGGGATGGATAAGCAAAGTAGTCGATAATCCGGCTGAAGCTTTCAAAATCGCCAGTGAACATCAACAGAAAAAAAAGAGCATTGCGATTGCCTTTTACGGCAATGTGGTTGATTTGCTCGAATATGCAGTGAATAATAACATAAAGATCGATTTGTTATCAGATCAGACTTCCTGTCACGCTGTTTATGAAGGCGGCTATTGCCCCCAGGGGATTTCCTTTGAAGAACGCACCGAACTGTTACGATCCGGCCATGCCGGTTTCAAAGAAATGATTGACACCACATTGCGGCGTCATTACGAGCTCATCAAGGCCCTGGCAGATCGCGGCACCTATTTTTTCGATTACGGTAACAGTTTTTTGAAAGCTGTCTTTGACGCCGGTGTCAGTGAAATCTGCAAAAACGGAAAAAATCCTATCGATGGTTTTATCTTCCAATCCTATGTCGAAGACCTTATGGGGCCGATCCTTTTCGATTACGGGTACGGGCCCTTCCGATGGGTGTGTTTGAGCGGCAAAGAAGAAGATTTGAAAAAAACCGATCGGGCCGCCATGGCGTGCATCGATCCGGAAAGACGGTTTCAGGATAGAGATAACTATGTGTGGATCCGGGATGCCGCCAAAAATAAACTGGTTGTCGGAACAAAGGCTCGAATTTTATATCAGGACGCCATGGGGCGCATGAACATCGCTTTGAAATTCAATGCGATGGTACGCAACGGCGAAATCGGGCCGGTGATGATGGGCCGCGACCACCATGACACCGGGGGGACGGATTCACCGTTCAGGGAAACGGCCAACATCAAAGACGGCAGCAATATCACCGCTGATATGGCAATCCAATGCTACGCCGGTAATGCGGCCCGGGGAATGAGCCTGGTGGCCCTGCACAACGGCGGCGGTGTGGGGATCGGCAACGCGATCAACGGTGGTTTCGGGCTGGTTCTGGATGGCAGCGAAAGCGTCGATGCCGTCATCCGTCGTGCGATTCCCTGGGACGTGATGGGAGGTGTGGCCCGCCGCGCCTGGGCCCGCAATGAAAATTCAATCGACACCAGCATTCAGTATAATGAAAGGCGCAAAGGATCCGATCATATCACCATCCCGTACATCGCCGATGACCAAATGATCGAAAAACTGGTTACGCAAAAATTTGGAGATGAAAAGTAGCAAAGGAAATTAAAATTCGAAATCCGAAGCACGAAAATCGAAACAAATCCTAAATCCGAATGTTACAATGACCAAAACAATGAAAGCGTTCGCTTTTTTTCATATTGCTCTCCTGTTTGGGTCATTTTAATTTTGGTGATTCGAGCTCGTTTCGAATTTCGAACTTCGATATTCGGATTTATCTATAGTCGTCAAAATTAAATTACCAAATCAATCTGAAGAGGTCATGTGAAATGTCGCGTATGAAAAGGATAATAGAATGCGTGCCCAATTTCAGCGAAGGGCGCAATTCGGAAAAGATCGAAAGAATCGTCGAGCCCTTTCGTGCAAAAAAAGGCCTGAAGCTTCTGGACTATCAAAAAGATGACGATCACAACCGGCTGGTAGTTACAGTGGTGGGTGAACCGGATGCTTTAAAAACGGCCGTCATCGACGCGATGGGTTGCGCCATTGAGGTCATCGATCTGCGCACGCATCAGGGCCAGCACCCGCGAATGGGTGCCACGGATGTGGTTCCGTTTATTCCGATTAAAAACGTCAGCATGGAAGAAGCGGTTGAGTTTTCCAAAGAAGTCGCTAAAGAAGTGGCCCAAAAATATTCTCTGCCTGTTTTCCTTTACGAAAAATCCGCCAGCCGTCCCGAGAGACAGAATCTGGCGAACATCCGCAAAGGACAATTTGAAGGCATGGCGGACAAAATCAAACTGCCGGAATGGAAACCGGACTTCGGTCCCCAAAAAATTCATCCCCGTGCGGGGGTAACCGCCATGGGCGTCCGAATGCCGCTGGTCGCTTACAATGTCAACCTGGATAGCAACAATATCGAGATCGCCAACGCAATTGCGAAAAAAGTGCGGCACATCAGCGGCGGCCTGCGGTACTGCAAAGGAATCGGCATTGAATTAAAAGACAGGGGCTTGGTGCAGGTATCGATGAACATGACCGACTACACCCAAACCGCTCTGTACCGGGCCTTTGAGCTCATCAAAGTCGAAGCCAGCCGTTACGGCGTCAATGTTGTGGGCAGTGAGATTGTCGGCCTGGTCCCCATGGAAGCGCTGATGGATACCGCGGCGTATTATCTGGGGCTCGAAGATTTTTCGATGGAGCAGGTGTTAGAATCGCGAATCTGGGAATAAAGTGAAATCTGGTTTTCGATAAAGAAACAGGGGGGTGCATCCATTGTTAAGCAATCTTAAAATTACAAAATTTTTGGAAAAAACCGCCGAAGGAAGTGCCGTACCGGGCGGTGGCAGCATCGCCGCGTTAAACGCAGCGATATCGGCAAGTCTTGCGGAAATGGTCGCCCATCTGACCATTGGCAAAAAGGGTTATGAAGCCGTAGAAAAAGAAATGAACGCAATCACAGCAACGGCATCCAAACTCAGAAAAAAGTTGATAAAAGATATTGATAAAGACGCGACCGCCTACAATGCGGTGATGAAGGCGTTTAAAATGCCGAAAAATACAGAAACACAGCAGGATCGGCGCAGCAAAGCCATCCAGGCCGGTTTGAAAAATGCATCCGTGGTACCGTTGGGTGTCGCCCGGGATGCCCTTAGCATCATGGACCTGATCGCAAAGGTCATTCGAAAGGGCAACAAAAATGCCGTCACAGACGGCGCCATGGCGGCATTGACAGCCAGAGCAGCAATTCTAGGTGCTTTATATAATGTGAAAATAAATCTAAATTTTATCGAAGATAATCAATTTTTAAAAGAAACGACCAAAGAAGTTAAAAGCATCGAAAGTCGGGTCCTTAGAAAGGAAAAAGAGATCCTTTCACATCTTGATATTTAGCCCCCATTCAACTCACCGATCTTTTAAAAATTTGTAAATAATGATTCACTCCAATTTCTGTAAAATGTTTTTGTCTGAATCCGTGAGCCGACACGAGGGTATCAACTTCTTGGGGCGACAGTCGAACCGGTTTCGGGGGGCCCGGGGGGCCGTCGGTTTTTTTATATTCTACAATGACTAAGCGTCCTTCCGGTTTCATAACCCTGACAACTTCTTTCATCGCCTGCCGATCAACCTGATCTCCTACAAAATCATGCAGCACCGTGGCCATCAAACAAACATCGACACAATCATTTTCAATCGGAATATTTTGACTGACATCGCTTACAAAGGCCGCAAGGTTTTGAATCCCTTTTGAGACGGCTTCTTTGCGTAAACTTAAAATTCCTTCTTCCCATAAATCAACCGCATATACCTGGCCATCTTTACCGACGATATCAGCAGCAGCCAGTGAATAATAGCCCCAGCCGCAGGCAACGTCCAAAAATGTTAGGCCCTTTTTTAAATCGAGCTCACGAAAAAATTTGGCAGTATCAATCAACCCAAAACTGCTTCTGCCGGCCCCCGTCGGTTTGGTTTCGTTATGTTTCGTCATTCTTATTCCCGAAAATCGTCAGCGTTTACCTAATTTGAGCGATTGTCGCAGCCGCTGCGGTTAGATCGGCAATCCCGACCTGTTGGGGCGTAGCTGAAAGCGAAGCCCAAAGGGTTTCAGATTTTAAAAATCAAATACGATAGAATTCCTTGAAAATAAAAATTTTCCCCTTTTTAAAATTTGAAACGCTCAATTTAGGTTTTGGGTAAAGCAAAGAACAAAGATACGGTCGTGCCCTCTTGCGGCCTGCTTTGAACCTCAATTTTACCGCCATGGGCTTCCATAATCGTTTTGCATAGGCTCAGGCCCAACCCATATCCACCGGTATCCTTGGTACGCGACTTATCCACACGATAAAACGGCTCGAAAATATGCGACAACTCTTCTTCAGGGATTCCAATTCCTTTGTCCGTAATTCGGACAACGCCAAAGGATTCCCGGTGTTCGTAGGTTGCCTGGATGGGCTCGCCATCCGGTTGGGAATATTTGATCGCATTGTTGAGCACGTTGTCGAATACCGTTTTGATCTGCTCGGGGTCCACCTCAGCCTCAATCTCAGAGGGAAGATCGACAATTTCAATTCCCGGCGGCTGGTTTTCAAAAGCCGTCAACGTTTGTTTCAGAAGCTCGGCCAGGTTGGTGGGCTGTTTCTTTAAATTTTCATATTTATGCTGCCGGCGGGCCGTTTCCAGAATCGCGTTTACCATTTTTTCCATTTCTTCAATGTCGGCCTCAAGGCTTTGTTTCGCCTGGCTGTCTTCTAAAAATTCAAGCGCCACTTTCATGCGCGTAATCGGGGTCCGCAGCTCATGGCTGACATCTAAAAGCAGCTGCTCCTTGGTGTTCAGCATATCCCGAATCCGATCCGTCATGGCATTAAAGGCAGCTGCCAGATCACGGAGTTCATCTGACTTTTTCAGCGGCACCCGGTGTTTCAAATTCCCTCGACTGACTTCCTGAACACCGGTATTTAACCATTTCACCGGTCGCAAAATGTATCGAATCGCAAAAAAAGCAGCTACCAAAATCACGCTTAATAAGGCCAATATGATAACAAGCAGCCGGTGTCGCGCACTGTCGACAGGTAGATTGCGAGATGGGCCGAAAATAAAGTGGCCCGCCTCTTTGTCGACTACGATTACATGTCGACCCCGATACTTTCCAAGGCGCACATCGGGATTTTGACGCCACGGCGTAAAGCGGCCATTGAAAACCGTTGGCAGATCATCGGATGTGGTCCAGCTAAGATCCGGACTTTCGTAGCGAACTTCCAAAAAGGACTGGCGGGCAATTTCTCGAGCGCGATCCAGGGTCGGCGGAGTGCCCATATCTGCAATTAGATAATTAAGGTATTGAACGACATTTTTATGAAACGGGCCGACGAACTGGTTGCGAAGGTGCACGAAAAATCCACCCACCACCACGTTAATACAAATGCCGGTGAGGATGATAACCACCAGAAGCTTTGTGAATACCGATCGAAAGATTTTATTAAACCATTTGGTTGGCATTTCAATATTCAATTTTCAATCTCAGGCGGGCCCAAATTACGATATATCCGTCTCAGCTTTATCTGCGATAAAAACATATCCGCTTCCCCAAACCGTCTTGATAAATTCAGGAGATTTGGGATCGTCTTTTAATTTTTGGCGCAGGCGACTGACGGCGATGTCAACAGAACGATTGAAAGCATCACAGTCCATACCGCGCAGCTCCTGCAGAATCTGGTCACGATTCAACACTTTCCCGGCATTCCTGGCCAGGAATGCCAGGGCAGTAAACTCATTGGTTGTCAGGTCAACAGGATTACCATCCAGCAGGGCAATGCGTTTATGCAGATCGATGGTCAGCCGATCAAACGTCAGGGTCTGATTATCGCTGAGTTGCTGGGTGCGGCGCAAAACAGATTGAATCCGAGCCAC
>JASFGZ010000339.1:0-5540 GCA_050123495.1 Desulfobacterales bacterium | reverse complement strand
TTCTGACGCTGGCGCGGGCCATGTAGCTAGCGTTGAGCCCCTGCAAAGCTGTTACAAAAGTCGTGTGGTATATTTTAGTCCGGTTGGGTTTTTCAAAAAACACGATGGTTATGGTGGCTGGCAGCGTTCAGGTGTCAGCATACAGATGAGTGAGGGCAGAGAACAGTCCGCCTTCTGTCTGCTGTCATCTGGATTTTTCCTGACACCCAAAATAAAACCGCGTTTTGTAAATTACTTGCGGAGTGCAACACTAGGAGAAAATCTGTTACTTAGGATGGAGATGTGATTTTTGTCAGCAAAAACGGCTTGTCGTTTTACCAGTTTGAAAACTTGAAAAAATATCCGACAATTTGGCATGGTATTTTCACACGTCATTGCGGACACAGTGCGGGCGATTTTCAAAGCTTGAATGTCAGTCATAATCTGGGCGATGCGGCAGATGATGTCAGGAAAAATCGAAATTGGATCTCCAGGGCTATTGAGGGCCAGGATCTGGTCTTTGTAAAACAGGTTCACGGTGATCAAATCGTTATATTGAACTCCAAGAACATCGATTCTTATGGTGGCCTCTATCGGGCTATAGCTACCGGAGATGCCCTCGTAACCGATATCTCCGGAAAATTTTTAACCACCCAACTGGCAGATTGTCAATCCATTCTGTTATACGATCCGGTTCGGCATGTGATTGCCAATGTTCATTCAGGTTGGCGGGGCAGCATTAGAAATATTCTCGGGCGTGCAGTAGGGGTCATGAAAAAAAGTTTTAAGTGTTACAGCGCTCACATTATTGCCGGTATCGGGCCATCCCTTGGGCCATGCTGTGCGGAATTCGTTAACTATCGAAAGGAGATACCCCAAAAATTCTGGCGCTACAAATCAACCGATGACCATTTCGACTTTTGGACCCTGAGCCGGGATCAGCTTATCCATGCCGGTGTTCTCAGTGAAAATATTGAAACCAGTGGTATTTGTACCAAATGCAACACGCAGACATTTTTCTCCTATCGTGGAGAAAAACGGACAGGCAGGTTTGCAGCGGTGATTGGCCTAAATCGGTCAACTCCCTTGCCCGGCCGAGCTGGAAACCAAAAGATAAAAGCAACCACGAAATCACGAAAGAACGAAAACACGAAATAAAAGAAAACTTTTACGCTGGCTAGTTTTCGTTTTTAAAAATTTTTTACCACTAAAAAAGCACAAAAGCCATTTTTAAAAGATTAAACATGGCACAGATTAAACATGAGACCGTACAGGTACTGTCGAACATACCGCTGGGTACTGGATACTATCGAATCCGGGTAAACTGCCATCCGCAATATACAAAAGCGACTCCCGGCCAATTTGTCATGGTTCGCTTAATTGATCAGATTGATCCGCTTCTCCCGCGGCCGTTCTCAATCCATCGGTTAATCAAAAAAGACGGTGTCGCGTCCGCCATAGAGCTGCTTTACAAAGTGGTCGGCAAAGGAACGCATGAGCTGTCTTTCAGACAGCCAGGAGATTATTTAGATTTGACGGGACCGCTTGGCAATGGGTTTACAATTCCGGGCAAAGTCGGGCAAATAAAGATAGTTGCCGGTGGAATCGGAGTTGCCCCGATGATTTTTTTGGTAGAATACCTGAAGGCGCAAATCCATGACTCTGCAGATGTTCAGGTTTTTCTGGGAGGAAGGTCAAAAGCGGATCTTTTATGTCTGAAGGAATTTTCATCCTTAGGCGTGCCGGTGCATACGACCACCGATGATGGTAGCTCTGGCGACCATTGTTTGGTGACGGATCCGCTCGATGACACAATGGCTGCAAATGAGCCGGATATTATTTATGCTTGTGGCCCGCTGGAAATGCTGGCCTGTGTCGCCGCTATTGCGGATAAATACAGGGTTTCCTGTCAGGTTTCAATTGAAACCATGATGGCCTGTGGTATGGGCGCCTGCCTGGGATGTGCGGTTGTCAGGCGAAATCGTACCGATACTTATCTGCATGCCTGTCTGGATGGACCGGTCTTTGATACCAAGGCGATTAAAATTTGATGCCCGATCAATTTGGGTGATGCCCCAATTGGAATGGTGGAATGCGGGGCACGCAGTGAAGCTTCAGCGCTATATTGGAAGAATGGGTTTTGGGAAACTGCAATATTGGAGACATGGTAAAATTTATCTTGGCGATAATGCTTAAGATAGATAATTTCCTTTGAAAACCCATTATGCCATCGTTCCACTATTCCATTATTCCATGGCTGAGGCAAAAACGAATGCCTCAAGAAGTACCCAGTATTTTCATTAAGTTATGAAAAATTGCGGTGTTTAAGATTTACATTGACTTGAGTATTATCCTGTGTTAGGTCCACACTCTTCAGACGGGCGTAGTTAGGACCTTCCTGAAGTCATGGAAGGTGCTGTGTTTCATGAAAAAAGATACCAAGCGCGCTTTAAGAGAACTGGCGTATTACAGCAGTCTTGGCCTGTCTGTATCTCTGGCTATTTTTATCGGTCTGGCTGTGGGGGTTTATCTCGATCGGCGATTTGACACATCACCGTGGTGCACCCTTATTTTTCTGGTGCTGGGGATTATTGCGGGTTTTAGAAACATTGCCATCGCAATTCGAAAAGCCAGAAAATTCTAAACGAAAAATAAATACTTAAGCAGGAAAGGCCTCTTGGAAATCCAGCAACGTATCATTCATTTTGTAACCCGTGCCAATTGGATCCTTTGCGGTGTTGCCAGTCTTTCGGGATTTATTCTCTTGCCATTGGATGTTGCTTGCGGAATCCTTTTTGGCGGGCTGCTGGTCACTGTCAATTTTCATTTGCTGGCCAAAACCCTCAAAAATGCTCTGACACCACCCCACCTGGCATCCCATAATATGATTTTGGCTAAATATTATCTCCGCTTTTTAGCGAGCGGTTTTATTATCTTCGTGCTTATCGCCGGCCACATTGTTCATCCCGTCGGGTTGGTTATCGGCCTCTCCTTGGTGGTTTTCAGCATCATTCTTGCAACCATTTGTGAAGTTAAGAAACTTATTTTCAAGGAGGCAGTCTAAGGATGGAACATCCCTATCTAATCGTTGTGAAATTTTTTGAGCTGATCGGATTCGGCCATTTCGCCCATACTTACCCCTGGGTGGTTTACTCCTGGTTTGTGATGATTTTGCTGATTGTTTTTGCCTTCCTGGCCGTTCGTAAAATAGACATGATTCCGTCAAAAGCGCAAAATGTATTTGAAATCATTATTTCAGGGATGGAAGAATTTATGGTTGATATCACCGGTGAAGAGGGTCGTAAATTTTTTCCGCTCATCGCCACGGTATTTCTCTATATCGCCACCTGTAATTTGCTGGGCTTGATACCCGGTTTTTATCCGCCAACTGCCAGTATTAATACGACCGCCTCCTGCGCCCTTACGGTTGTAATCTTTACGCACGTGATCGGGGTCAAATTTCACGGCGTCAAGTATATCAAGCATTTTCTAGGGCCGGTCTGGTGGCTGAGTCCCTTGATATTTCTCATTGAGCTCATTGGCCATCTCGCACGGATCCTGTCACTCTCTATTCGTCTGTTTGGGAATATTACCGGCCATGAGCTGGTGTTGGGGATCCTCTTTTTGTTGGCCGGTGCCGCTTTTGCGCCGCTGCCTATAATGGCCTTGGGTATTTTTGTTGCCCTTTTGCAGGCCTTCGTATTCTTTCTGTTATCGATTATTTATTTTGCAGGCGCTATGGAAGAAGCGCACTAAAACAAGTGACTAAAGTGAACTAAAGTTTGGAGTGACTAAAGTCGATGTGTCGCTCGCGCAGCGCTCCATCTTTTTTTAAATTTAAATGACAGAATTACTTAACTTGAGTCACTTTAGCTCACTTATAATTAGCTGTTAATGGGATAAAGGAAGAAGCCCAACAATATATCCAGAAAAGGAGGTATGCTATAGCATGGAAACAAAAGCATTAGAGTTCTTCATCGCCTGTGCAACAGCTGCTGGTTTCGGGATTGCAATTGCGGCATTTGGTTGCGGCATTGCCCAGGGTATTGGATTACGATCAGCGGTTGAAGGTATTGCCAGAAATCCGGAGTCTTCGGGTAAGGTTACCGTTACCATGATCATTGGATTGGCACTGATCGAATCACTGTGTATTTACGCGCTGGTCGTAGCTCTGATCCTTATTTTTGCCCATCCGCAGGCTGGATCTATTGCCGCCTTGTTTGCTCACGGGGGCTAATCGGAACTTTTTTTAACTCAGTGTACCCGAAAAACGGGGCGAACCGGATTTCCGGTTCAGTCCCGTTTTTTCTTTCGCCCTCAGCCCACTTCCGCAAATACCGGTGGATCCAGACGACAATACCGGTCAAGACGCCTGAATAGCTGCCTAAATTTCTCCGCTGACTTTCAATTTTTACAAAATTATTATATACTTAAATAAGAATAAAAAACGGGGCCAAAATTTTAAGCAGAAACAGAGCGTATCCAGAGCATAACGAATCCCGAGGCACTTAATAGATACATTGTAGGAGATACCCCATGGATGAACAGCAAATATTGAGGAAGCTCGATCGCATCGAAGAAATTCCGACCCTTCCCACGATTGTCTTCGAATTAAATAAATATCTGAAGGATCCGGACACCTCGCTTAAGACGGTTTGTGAAACCATCGAAAAAGACCAGGCCGTCGCGCTGAAAATATTAAAGCTGGTGAATTCAGCTTTTTACGGATTCAAAACCAAAATCAGTGATCTGCGCAATGCCATTGTCCTGCTGGGCTACAATGCGGTTCGAAATGCGATTGTTTCACTTTCGATCATCAACTCCTTTTCCAAACGGGTGGCCCTGGTTGATTTTGATATCAGCCAGTTCTGGAAACACTCCCTTGCAGTTGCGGTTACCAGTAAAAACATTGCGCAGCTTTCTAAAAAAGAATCCCCCGACAATTGTTTCGTCGGCGGCCTGCTGCACGATATCGGCAAAGTAATCCTGGCGCAATATTTTCCTGATCTCTTTGAAAAAGTCTGGACGACTTTACAGGGTACTTTACAGAATGAAAATTTATCCTTTTACGAGGCGGAGCAAAAAAAGTTATCCATCGACCATACCAAAATTGGCGCGCATCTGGCGTCCAAGTGGCAGCTCCCCGAAGGGCTGCTTGAAGCGATACGATGGCACCACGAGTTTCAGCCCCAAAGCAAGAATGCAAATTTTGTGCAGAACGTCTATCTGGCCAATATCATCGTCAACGGGTACGACGTTGATCCTGAGCTGAGGCTTGAGTTTTCAAAGATACATCCGGATGTGGTCAAATTTATGATGGATATGATGGAAAATGTGGGCGATTGGTACTCCGGTCTGACCGATGAAATCGAAGCCGCATACGGGTTTTTCCTGGAAACAGAAGGGTGATACATAGAGATTTTTATGAAATCTTGAAAGCATGCAGCTTTAAACAGATTTAGATTTTTACCGCTGCATGGAATGATGAAATGTTGGAATAATGGAATGCTGGATTAGAAAATGAGATTAAATCCTTTCAAACCCATTTTTCCAGTATTCCA
>JASFGZ010000338.1:0-5563 GCA_050123495.1 Desulfobacterales bacterium | reverse complement strand
TCTTCTTCAGCCTGTGCTTCGATTGGGGCCCAGAGGGCACTTGCAATCACGCATTCATATCTGCTATGCACCACTCTTACATTTAAAAATTCCTGATGATATTAAAAAAAAGAAAGTCATAATGGTTTCAGAAAAAGCACACGCGTCTTCACGTATATTCTACGGCTGGTATGTAATGGCCGCCAGTTTTTTTCTCCTTTTTTTCCAATCCGGTGCCCGGTATTCTTTCGGAATTATGTTTAAGCCCATGATGGCCGAATTCGGCTGGAATCGAGCATCGATCTCATCGGTTTTTTTTTTAAATATGGTTTTCTTCGCCTTGACCCTCACCGTGGCCGGTCGGCTTTATGATCGCTACGGACCGAGATGGGTTATTTTTAGTTCAACTGTGCTGCTGGCAGCCGGCTACATGTGCACCGCATTGGTTCGTACCCTGTGGCAGTTCCATATTTTTTACGGAGTTCTGACGGCAATCGGAACCGGTGGTGCAACGATACCGCTGGTGGCTGCCTTAATCAGCAAATGGTTTGAAAAACGCAGAGGTCTAACCATCAGTCTGGCGCTTTCCGGCGCTTGTCTGGGCCAATTTATCCTGGTGCCGATTTTCAATCAGTTTGTTTTAATCTACAGCTGGCGGATTTCCTACTTTCTGATCGGTTTGATTATTCTTGTCGTTAATACCATTCTGGCGTTTACTGTTATTAAGGGCGATCCCGACGATTTAGGCGTTCAACCCTATGGGCGTGCGGATTCCGAAAATAGGGTCGATCCGGACGGATCCGTCAATTCGGTACACAGTGAAAGCGACTTGAATCTGAAACAGGCCATGAAAACCTATTCCCTCTGGCTTTTTCTGGTATTTATGTTCATCTGCGGTGGCGGCGATTTTCTGATTGTCGCCCACCTGGTTCCATTTGTAACCGATTACGGTGTTTCTCCCACCTCGGCAGCGAATATGCTGGCCCTATTTGGTTTGATGAGTCTGGGGGGCATCCTGATTGCCGGGCCCGCCTCGGATCTCATTGGAAACAAAATTCCCATCGCGGCCTCATTTGTGCTGCGCTTGCTGCTGTTTGTGATGATTTTAAAATATCGCATCCCGATTTCGTTTTATATTTTCGCCGGGGGTTTCGGATTTACATTTCTGATCACCGCCCCGCTGACCGCGACACTGGCCGGGAGGCTATATGGATTTGCTCATCTGGGTCTCATCTCTGGATTTATTACCACGATTCACCATTTAGGCGGCGGTTTCTGGGCCTATACCGGCGGACTCCTCTTTGACAGAACAGGAAATTATCAAATCATCTTGGCCGTATCGGCCGTATTGGCCGCGATCGCAACGATCTGCGCCATCGCCATAAAAGAAAAAAGACACCTGATAAGGTGAGCGGGGGGGCGCTTGCAGTGAAAAAGCTATGTGTCCGGCCAAAATACCAACAGGATTATGACCTGCAGGGAAGAAGTGAATGGATTTTTTATATCATTAAATTCCTGGCCAGAATCATTCTAACACCTTTCTTCCGCATTCAGGTTGCCGGATCCGAGAATCTGCCTTTAAACCGTGCGTTTATCCTGTTGGCCAAACATCAGCGCTGGGAAGACATCCCTGTCTTGGGCCTGTCTACACCCCGGCCGCTTTATTATATCGCCAAATATGAGTTGTTCAAAAATACCCTCAGCAACTGGTTTTTCAAAGCTCTAGGGGGTATTCCTATTAACCGGCAGCGGCCACTTGAAAGCAGGCGCTTTCTGCACGCGACAATTGAATTGCTTGAAAAAGGAGAAGGGGTTGTGATTTTCCCGGAGGGCACCTATTATCGCAATAAAATGGGACCCGGGCAGATTGGCATGGTGAGATTTGTGCTCTCGCGTTTAGCGCTTCCGTTTGTGCCGGTAGGAATCAACTACTCGTCACCCGGTGGCCGAATTTTGGTCCGAATCAATTTTGGTAAACCCTTCTACGCAAACGCGTCTTTATCCGCCGACACTTTTGTCAATTCTATGATGGAAAAAATCGCCCAGCTATCAGGTTTAGCGACCCATCTACGCTAGAACCTATCTCAAAAATGTGGATTAAGGTTCATGGCAAGGCGCGGTTCGGCTCAAAAGCGGAGCATACACGATAGTATGTGAGCATTTTGAGCCGAGCCGCAACACAGCCATGGGCACTTAGACGCTTTTTTGAGATAGGTTCAGAATTGGCATTCACACCATCCTGATGTTATCCTCTCGGCCATTAAACAATTACGCAATAAGATGAATGAAAATTAGTAATTAAGTCATAATTTCATTCGTTTAAGAACGATATCAATCACTTAATCTGAATTAAAAAAATAAATTAAAAAAACTGTTGATTCGCCTAAAATAGTACTATATGAAAATGCCTAAGCGGACAGAGGCCTGTAATTCGCCAGAGCGGCTAAAAGTAGTACACCCCACCCAGTGTTTTGATTGTCTAGAAAAGACAGTATTGAAAAATTACCAATAGCTAACCTCTATCCAGATGGGGAGAGGATGGACGCGAGATTCAAACCATTGCGCGAAGCGCCCCCGGTAATGAAGTATTTCCATGACAATTGGGGAACACGGTCAGGCATAGATCGTCGGAAAAAAAATGGGATATACTTAGGCCACGAAAGAAGAAAACGTACCGAACGCCGGAGTGGATTCGATCGCAGAAGACTTTCTTTCATTCAGAGACGGACGGTTTTTGACTTGAGAGAGGCCTACAGAGACTTATAAACCTGGCGGCTTAAAAATTTAAAGCTGAACAAAAGGCAGGGTTTACTCCAACCCTGCCTTTTGTTTTTACTTATCTTTACTACATTTTACTCTATTTAATTACATTTTACTGTATTTTACTCTGATACCTGAATTTTGCACGCGTCGGGGGCTTTCATATTCTCATTGTGTTAAATTAAAATGAAACTATAATAAGGGATCATTCAAACGTATAATAGCAGGCCTGCGAAATCATCTTCCTAACTCACAGATAACAGGATAAATTTGACGAGACTATGGCTGAGATTAGACCCTTCCGGGCTTGGCGGTACAACAAATCCTTATTAGAAAATATCGGTGATTTGACATCACCGCTGTTTGATGTTGCATCCGCAAAGCAACGCCATGCGCTTTACGGCAATCCGCTGAACAGTATCCATCTTTCGATTCCCCGGGGTCGTCAGCCGGCCAAAAACGCGGCTGCGGTTTTAAGAAGATGGAAGCAGGATAAACATATTATTCAGGATGAAGTGCCCGGCATTTATGTGTATTACCAATATTTCTCGCTGCCTTCCGACCCACGACAGTATTGTCGCAAAGGATTTATTTGCAAGATCAGAATCCATGATTGGGAGGAGAACATAATCTTAAGGCATGAAAATACAATGCCTGTAGCGGTCAATGGTCAATGCGAACTGCTTGCGGAAACCCGTATGAATGCCAGCCCGACACACGGTTTATACACCGATGCATCCTTTGAACTGGAACCTTATATGGATGAATGCATCCGCAATCCCATCTGCGAAACAGAAAATTATCAGGGTATAAAAGACGTAATGGGCATTATCCAGGATGAAACCATTACCGCCAGGTTTACGCAAAAGCTAAAAGACAAACAGGTTATTATGGCCGATGGTCATCATCGCTATGCCGGTTCAATAGCTTATATGAAGCGGCAAATGGCCGGCAATCCATCCCATACCGGGAAAGAAGGCTACAATTACCACTTAATGTGGTTAACCAACACAGAAGCCGACGACCTCAGGATTCTCCCCACCCATCGCTTGATTAAAAATTTGGACAATTTTGATGAGGCCGCCATTTTAAAAAAGTTTGAGAAAAATTTTAACATAACGCCGGTGGCGGATGCGAGTATCGTTAACGATTTCATTCTGGGCAAAGAATGGACATTTGGACTCATTTTTAAAAATGATGCTTACGCGGTCCGGCTAAAGCCTGAAGCCTTCCCGGCATTGAAATGGAATTTTCCGGAAGAGGTAAAGCGGCTGGATTTAACGGTGGCTCACTATTTTATTATTGAAGATATATTACATATACCGGGCAGAGAGCAAAACGCATCGCGCTGCATTGAATATGAAAGGAATTTCACGAATTGTATGACCGAAGTTATCAATCAAAGGTCTCAAATGGCCATTATTACCAGAGATGTTTCCATTGAGGACATCAAACGTGTTTGTCAGTGCGGTTTCACGATGCCTCAAAAGTCCACCTTTTTTTATCCGAAGGCGGTCTGCGGATTCCTCTATTGCTCCCTCTAGAACGGGTTTCATAACATTCATCTCTTGACCGATAGCTGCGTTGCGATTCACTTCAAAATGCTCACGTACTGCGTGTACGCTCCGCTTTTAAAGCAAATCGCGCCTTGCTCTCGGCCAAGATCTAAAACAGATTAAACCCGTTCAGGAATTAGCTTGCTGATAAAACCGCTTCAATGCGTTCCAGGGCCCAGTCGATTTCTTCTTTGGCGATCACCAGTGGGGGGGCAAAGCGAATCGTATTTTCATGGGTTTCCTTGCAGAGCAATCCCCGGGCCATCAATGCCTCGCAATAGTTGCGGGCGCCCCCGGCTTCCGGAGTCAGCTCAACCGCAAGCATAAGCCCCTTGCCCCGCACGTCTTTAATATGAGGCGCCTGGATTTTGGAGAGATTCGACAAAAAATAGTCCCCCATTGCCGCAGCATTTTCAATCATATTTTCTTCAACCAATACCTTAAGCGCCGTTCGGGCGATAGCGCAGGCCAGCGGATTGCCTCCAAAGGTGCTGCCGTGTTCACCGGGTCGCAGGACATCCATGACTTCTCTGTTGGAAAGCACCGCCGAAATAGGATAAAAACCCCCGGAAAGGGCTTTCCCGATGAGCGTTAGATCGGCTTCAATACCATCATGTTCCTCGGCCAGCAATTTGCCGGTACGTCCCAGACCGGTCTGAATCTCGTCCAAAATTAAGACGACATTGTTTTCCGTACAAATGGTCCTGGCTTTTTTCAGATAGCCTGCCGGAGGAATAATCACACCGGCTTCGCCCTGAATAGGTTCGGCCATAAAAGCCACCGTGTTGGGCGTGATTGCGGCCTTGAGTGCGCCCGTATCGCCATAGGGGATAATCTTAAAACCCGGGGGGAAAGGGCCGAAACCTTCCCGGGAAGCCTCATCAGTACTGAACCCGACGATGGCGATGGTTCGGCCATGAAAATTGTTCTCGCAAACGATGATTTCAGCTTTATCCTTTGGAACGCCTTTCACCTGATAACCCCACTTGCGAACAGCTTTGATGACCGTCTCCACCGCTTCGGCGCCGCTGTTCATCGGCAATACTTTATGGGAATTGGTCAGTTCACAAAGTTCTTTATAAAGCAGCCCCAATTGATCATTGCGAAAGGCCCGGGACGTGAGCGTCAGTATCTGAGCCTGTTCGATCATGGTGCCCATAATTTTCGGATGGCAGTGGCCCTGATTGACCGCCGAATAGGCCGACAGGCAGTCCATATATTTGTTGCCCTCTACATCCCAGACCCATATACCTTCACCGCGGTTTAAA
>JASFGZ010000337.1:0-5595 GCA_050123495.1 Desulfobacterales bacterium | reverse complement strand
AATAGCTCTTTTTCAATACCCACTGGGTATTCTTTTTTTCATAAATGATGTCGTGTACCTTTACGGTGTCTTTTTCATATTCAAGAAAACAGGTAAAAATCCTACGGTCGTCGCTTTTGACGGGAATAAAGCGGTCAAGTTCCCTAAGCTCGACTGTTAAGTTTCGAAAAGATAGAACCAGGCGGCCACCGGATTCCACTGCGGAATATACTTTGTCAAAAAATGCCTGGACCTTTTTTAAGGATTCCATGTGCGTCAGCGTATCTCCCATACACACAACCAGCTCGATGCTGCCGTGGTCATAATCTGTGAAATTTGATAAATCATCACATATCGTTTCAATCTCCAGTTTTTTGGCGTTTTCTTTTAATTGTGCGAGCAGTTTGGCGCTCAAATCCATTGCCACGACACGAAAACCCAATTGAGCTAGGGGGACGGATTGAAACCCGCAACCGGCACCCAGATCGAATGCCAGGCCCGAGCGAATGGGCTGAATGTTGTGGTCCGTGAAGAATTTTCGATTCTCTTTGATCTTTACGTTAACACCGCCTAAAATCCAGGCATAATAATCGGCGAGATGATTTTCGTAATGTTCGCAGACACTGGCCATGGATCAACACCTCATTTTTTTTCTAAATATTGAAACCATTCCGCTTTTACCGACACTGGTTTGATGCCGCTTATATGGAATAATGGAATGGTGGAAAAATGGAATATTGGGTAGGAAAAGCGGATGATGTCCTGGCATTATTTTCTGATAAGGGCAAAATCAATAAGAGAAGATCTCATTCCGCCAAACCCAGCATTCCAGCATTCCAGTATTCCACAACATTTGATTACAGCAAAGCCGCTGATTTTTGGGCTTTGCATGGAATACCACGTTTTCGATGTTAGAAGTAATAAACCCCCAAAAAGAAATATTTATTTTTCCTTTTGGAGGTTTATCCTTTATAAATGATTCGTTTGGGCTCAATTCGATCGTTAATCGTATTGAGTTTCTTTAACCCTCACCGCCATATTTAAACGAGAGATTTACCAGGGCGCGGTAAGCGACGACTTTGCCGTCTTCGACTTTAAGATCCAGTTTTTGAATTTCCGCAATCCTTAGATCTCTCAGGCTCTTGGACGCAGTTTCGACTGCATTTTTAGCGGCTTCTTCCCAGGAATTGGGACTACTCCCTACCAGTCTGATGATTTTGTAAACACTTTCGGACATTTTTTCCTCCTTTCATGCCACTGCAAACACGCTGTTAATTGATCGCCTTTAGCGGCAGTCGGCCGCTTACTGAAAATTCGCCGCTCTGCCGTGCCGATATTCTAACCCCTCTAAGTATTCGGGGATCAAATGAAAAGCCTCCAAACGAATAGAAAAATTCCGTTGGAGGCTTTAAACGCGTAATTTGGAATAACCTCTTATCATCAGATCCTCCGATCGTGCACAACACTTTAGAGTTAAAGCGAGAATGTAATCTGAAGCTATCTTGATGCTTAAAGAAAGGAAAGTCTGCTTTAAAATTTGAAACGCTCATTTAGGTTTGAATATGTAAGGTAAATTAAACAATGAAAGGACTAAAGTCAAGCTTGAAAAAAGAGGCGTTAAAAGTGTTTCTATGTCATAATGATAACCTTAGAAAAGACCTTTGAGGCCAAGCAAACCTAACGCCATTTTTTATAGGATGTTTTAAGTTGCTGAAACCGCTCGGCGCCAATAATTTCCCTGACACCGATAACAAACCCCAGACGCTCGTTGGATAGATCTGTGCGGGCACTTTCGAGTCGCTTGAATTGTTTGCGGACTTTGGCATCGTCAACCGTCTTTTTCCCCAGAAGTTCATCGAGTTCAAACTGTTCACGCTCCACCGCATTTTTTAATTTAATGAGTTTGCGGTGGCTCTTTGCATACAGCTGATCGAGCTGGCGGATTTCTTTTTGAGTCAGATTGAGATTTTGAACTACTTTTTTATTGTACCACCACTTTCCGGAGGGTACATCCTGACCGACGGCGGAGCCGGGTAGACTGATCATGAAAATCAGCAGTAGGCCAATCCAGACCTTTTTTAACATAATATTGATCCTTTCTGTGCTCGGGTGGAGATTCGGGCGGCACCTTCATCGATTGGAATCAGAAAATCCATAAAATCTTCATCCAAACTCAAACTGGTTTCTCCAACAATATCCAGATAGACCTGCGGCAATGCGTTTTCCACGAGAATATTTACCTGGGTCATCAGTCTTTCTGCTTCTACCATATCCTGAGCTAAATTACCAATACTACCTTGCTGTTGATTTTGAATCAAAACCGTTCCCCACACGATCAGAATGACAGCCGCAACGGCCGCAGCGCTAAAGGCAGTTTTCCAGTTTAATAAGGGCCACCGAACTTTTGGCTCTGCCACAATAATGCGTTTTTGCGGCTTCGGTGCATAGCGCTCAGCCAGTTGCCCCAGGCGCGTTAGTTCATGTTCGAGTCGCTCCTTGCGGACGCGACATCGGGAACATTCCACCAAATGTTGTTGCTGCTGCACGGATAGATCGGCGTCATCAATCACGGCCTGCAGAATGTTGTCTTCTTCCAAATGCGGTTCGTTATGGTTATGGATACTCACGTTAGGTCCTCCTGAAGAAATTGACGTAACGCCTTTTCTTTCTTAAATTTTGCCAGTGCCCGATACAGATGGGTTTTTACAGTGCTTTCACTTTTTTTCAGTGTCTGGGCGATTTCATTTATATTTAAGTTGTCCAGAAACCGTAACATAAATACTTCGCGTTCCATTTTCGATAGTTTCTTTGCAATCCGCCCAACCTGACGCCAGAAGTCTTCTTTTAAAACCTGTTCCAGCGCTTCGGGCTGCTCCTGAAATCGGGGTGCCTCCGGTTGAATGTCAGGATTTTCATCGGAGGATTTGAATATGGATCTGACTCTTTTTTTACGTAGATAGTCATTCACGCGGTTTACCGCAATCCGAAACAGCCAGCTGCGAAATCGGTCCGGCTCCCGCAGGCGGGAAATGCTGCGATAGGCCCGAATAAATACATCCTGGGTGAGGTCTTCAGCATCCATTCGGGCGCGTATGCGGTAGTAAATCATGCGGTATATGTCTCCCTGATGGTGATCAATCAGTTGCTCGAAGGCAAAGCGGTTCCCATCACTGGCTTGTTTAACAAGTTCGGCCAGCTGTATATCAGAGGTCTGCGAGCCAGGCGCATTATGTGTTGATGGCGTCATGTTTAATTTTCAGCTAGTTTATCCGCACATGAGAAGAACGCTTCCTGGAAACGTTTTCATCATACTGGCTCTCGATACTGTTGTCCACCACTGTTACACATTCATTCCTCCTTTCATGAAGAATTCTGGCTATACAGACGTGAGATGGGAAAAAATGGTTTACAAGGATTGCAGAGAATAAATTGCCACAGAGGCCCCAGGACACAAAGCGGAACATTTGGCTCATATTAATCTTTGCGTCTTTGCGTCTTGGTGGCGAAAATATTTAGCTTTATTATAAGCCCAAAATAGCTCGTATTGGAGCATCAGAGCATATTCTTCTTGCATAACCTTTGATTCCTTTGTATGAATGCTTCCTTACTGCCTAAATCTTGTATGAAAATTAATCTCACCATCTCATTACGTTTCATGCAAAATTCAGGTGCCCAGTTGAAAAGAGAGGTATGGTTTTTTGATGGATTTTAAATTTGCCCGAAGCAGCCCGTTAACACTTCCTTCCATAGACATCCGCGAAGTGGCGTCGTTAATTGCGAATACCCAGAGGCCCGATGGTGAAATACCGTGGTGTGAAGGTCAAAAAACAGATCCCTGGGATCATGTCGAATCCGCCATGGGCCTCACTGTGGGGGGCTACCTTAACGAAGCCAGGCGGGCCTTTGAATGGCTGGCCGCGATGCAGCTGGAAGATGGCAGCTGGTACACGGCCTATCGAAAAGGCGTCCCTGTAGACACAACCAGAGATGCGAATTTGTCTTCTTACATTGCTGTTGGGCTCTGGCACCACTATTTGATAACGGAGGATGCTGCGTTTTTAACGGAAATGTGGCCAATGCTTTCAAAAGCCATCGATTTTGCATTGCGTCTGCAAACGCCCAACGGGGAGATTTACTGGGCGATAAGCCCCGAAGGCAACATCGATCGTATGGCGCTTCTCACAGGATCCAGCTCCATCTATATGAGCATCAAGTGCGCGCTGGCGGTTGCAAAATTACTGGGATTTCGCGTGCCATCGTGGCAGATGGCATTGAACAAACTGGCCGGCGCTATTAAAAATAAACCCTATTTGTTTAATATGACCAAATCCCGCTATTCAATGGATTGGTTTTACCCGATTCTGGCCGGTGTAATTACCGGATATGATGCCCAAAAGCGGATTGACAAATACTGGAAAAAGTTTGTGGTAGAAGACCAGGGGGTGCGTTGTGTATCAGATAAACCCTGGGTGACCATTGCAGAGACGTCGGAACTCTGTCTGGCCTTAGCGGCCATGGGGAACTTTGAGTTGACCCGGATCGTTTTTAATTGGATTTGTGATCGACGCTATGAAGATGGGTCTTATTGGTGCGGCTTTACCTGCCCTGATCTGACGGTCTGGCCTGACGCTAAAATTACCTGGACCAATGCGGCGGCGCTGATTGCCGCCGATGCGATTTATAACCTAACACCTGCAAGTGTGCTCTTCAATCATCAATTCTGGGCGACCTCTGAGCTATCACCTTGTGTCGATTTCTAATCAGTGACAACATCCACTTCAATTGTCTTACCGCAGAGCACACAGGGAATTCGTTTTGGGTTTTCCGTTACGGCGATAGTTTTAACATAAAATAAAACGCTGTGTTCGCTGCAATCTCTGTGGTGAATCTTATAAAAAGGTTAAGATCCTTGCGGAAAGATCACCGCCCATATGTTTTAAAAAGAGCACTATCGAAGTTTCAACAGTTTTATACCGAGCATTTTTTACGTCCGCATTTCGACGCCCTCGGAAAGGCCCCTATCATTATCAGGCCCTGGCATGTGGAAGTATTCGGCGCGCCTATTATTATCGGTGACTATGCTTCTATTATTGCAGCTGGGGACAAGCCGGTGCGATTGTCCGTCTGGACGGACAAACAGGTCAGTGGACGAATTCAAATCGGCGATTATAGTCTGCTCTGTCCGGGGGTTAGAATCAGTTCGGCCTCACAGATCTGCATTGGTGATAACTGCATGATCGCCAGCGGCGTCTATATTACCGATTCCGATTGGCATGATGTCTATAACCGGATTGCATTCGGAAAAACAGATTCCATTGAGATTGCAAATAACGTCTGGATCGGAGACAGCGCCATTGTCTGCAAGGGCGTCTCAATCGGCGAAAATAGTATTGTCGGCGCCGGGGCAGTGGTTGTTAATTCCATACCGCCGGATTGCATTGCCGCCGGCAATCCGGCCCAGGTTGTTAAACAGCTTGATCCGGGAGAATCTTTTACCACCCGCAAACAATGGTTTTCAAATGGGCCCAACCTGTTTTATGAAATCGATCAACTGGACCGGGAGCTGTTACGCGACAATACACTGCTGCATTGGTTGCGGTATGTATTTTTCCCATC
>JASFGZ010000336.1:0-5610 GCA_050123495.1 Desulfobacterales bacterium | reverse complement strand
ATGGATTGAGTGCCTGTTCATAGTGAAGGCGAAAGTCATTTCTGTTTTTGGCAGCACGAGGCTGCTTTTCATTTTCGTTTCGATCCATAACGGTATTTGGTGTTTCGGGTCCGCTTTTTTTTTCACAGGAGCTATCATTTGTCAACAACAGGCTAGAGCCTATCTTAAAAATGCATTAAGGAAAGTGAGCTAAAGTTCCAAGTGATCTAAAGTGAACTAAAGTTAAGGAATTCTGCCTGTCGAGAGCCTCTGGGTCGAACGACTGAGTCGAATGATCATATTTAGAAAAAAAGATAGAGCACAGCGAAACCCTAATTTTAGTCATTTTAGGCATTTCTAATTTGAGGACACCCTTGAGACTTTTATTCTCTGTCTTCGAAGATGACATGGTAATTTTGAGATGGCTTAACGTCAGCCAAACATCAAGCCATCTAAAAAAGAGGTATTTTCAACCGTGATACGGTTCATATCGCGTGGGCTTCTCTGGGTATGTCTGGCCCCCTTGTTCTATGCCGCCATGAGTGCGGCAGCCAAATTAGCCGGCGCCCATGTGAGTGTTTGGCATATTGGGGTGGGCCGCTTCGGCCTGGGCCTCTTGGTGATCCCACCGATTGTCAAGGCATTAGGACTGAGCCTTTGGGGCAAACAGCGCTTTCTTCTTACGCTAAGAGGTTTATGCGGTTCGGCTGCATTCCTGCTTTTTGTAGCGTCTTTGCAGCGGATACCGCTCTCTTTGGCAATGATAATTTTCTACCTGTATCCAGCCTTCACAGCGCTTTTGTCGCCCTGGGTCACAGGCGAGCCCACAGCCCGGATTGGCTGGCTTTTTATTTGCGGTGCTTTCCTTGGCATTATCCTGATTCTATGGCCGTCTGAAGCTTCCGCAGCTTTGAACCTGGGCCATTTATTTGCAGCAATTGGGTCGGTTTCGTGTGCGCTTACGATTCTTTTGGTCCGACGATTGAGCAAGGATAACAACATTTACACCCTGTTTTTCTACCTTTGTCTCACCGGTACCGTTACCGGACTGGGGCCATTGCTCATGCAAGAGGCTCCAATTCTACCTCAGCAAACCGCAGGCTGGATGGGCATTTCCGCGGTGGCGCTTCTTTCAATCGGCGCGCAGCTTTCCATCAACCAGGCCTTAGTCCGTATTCCAGCACCGAAGGTCAGCGTTATGATGACAGCCGAAGTGCCGCTGGTTGCCACATTTGGCGTGCTTTTTCTGGGTGAGCCCCTCGGGTGGCAGCTGATCGTCGGCGCTTTACTGATCTTTAGCAGTGGAATCGGCCTAAATTTCTTGCCGGACAACTCAACCGCAACCTGATCGGTTGTATCATTTTAAAGAACCACCGGGGGCTTTTGTTTCCCAAACCCGGTGGCCTGTTCAAAAGCATAAGCCAGCTGCAATACACCCAGGTCATCCTGGTGCCGGCCCACAATCTGAACTCCCACAGGCAGGCCGTCCTTTGTAAAACCACAGGGTACCGAGATTGCCGGAAGACCGATCGTGGAGATATAGTAGCAGGACTTCATCCAGTCGATATAGGTTTCCATTTTTTCACCATTAATCTCTTCGATGGTGCGCTGTTTTACGTCGAAGGGCGGCACCTGGCTTACAGGAAGGATCAAAAACGCGTAGGTCTCCATGAAGTTTCTAACACGGTGATAAAGCTCGGTTCGTCTGCGCTCTGCCTGCCCGATCTGTGGGCCGCTGAGCTTTACACCCTCTTCGATATTCCAGATCACCGAATTTTTTATTTTGTCGCGGTGAGTCTCGAGCAGTTCGAAATGAACCAGCTCATAGTGCCAGGCGCGCCAAACCTTGAAAATTTCATCTGCATCTTTGAAATCCGGCTCGCAGTTATCTATGCGGCAGCCTATTTTTTCGAACACCTGCCGCTGTGCTTCGATGACACCTGTCACCTGGGGATCCACGGGTAGACTCCCCAAATCACGACTCCAGGCAACACGCACGTCTTTAAATTTTCGTTCCAGGGGTTGTAAAAACAGGCTGCCGGGCTCGCTGATCGCTATGGGGGAACGCGGGTCGGGTCCGGCAATCGCGCTCAGCATCAGGGCAATATCCTGGACTGTGCGGGCCATCGGTCCTTCTACCGGGATCGTAAACCATCCCACATGGCCGGGCCATGTGGGCACTCTGCCGGGTGAGGGTCGCAACCCCACCACATTGCAGAAGCTGGCGGGATTGCGAAGCGATCCGCCCACGTCGCCGCCATCGGCGAGGGGAATCATCCCGCAGGCCAGTGCTACTGCCGCTCCGCCACTGCTGCCCCCGCAAGTTTTGGAGGCATCGTAAGGATTGAGCGTTTCTCCGAAGACCTCGTTATATGTTTGAGAACCGGCACCGAATTCGGGGGTGTTGGTCTTGCCAACAGTGATGGCACCGGCATGATTCAGGCGTTCTACAATTAAACCGTCTTCCTGGGGAATAAAGTCTTTGAAAACCAAAGAGCCAAAAGTCGTGCGGATGCCCTTTGTCAGTATTAGATCTTTATGTGCGATGGGAAGGCCGTGCAGAGGCCCCAAATCTTCACCACGCGCCAGTGCATCATCGGCCGCCCGGGCCTGTTCCAGAGCGTGCTCGGGCAGGAAGGTCACAATGGCGTTTACCTTCGGGTTAACGCGTTCGATCTGTGCGAGATGGGCTTCCATCACTTCAATGGCGGACAATTCTTTTGCTCGGATAAGACGGACTAACTCTGTGGCGGTTAGAAAACAGATCTCTTGATTTTGCATGATGCCCTCTGTTTAGCATGCAACGGAGACAGACGCGACGCTTGAAATTTTCGGGCTAAATTCAAGAACGCAGATAATCCCGCGAGGTCTTAAGGCCTCGCATATAACATATTCAATCCGTTTTTGCACGCTTAAATCGGCCAGCAATTCCCGCAAAGGCGCAGCATTCCTTATTCCGTAATTTTCGCATTGATCCTATGCTGGAAAGTATGCCATAGTCCTGGCGTTAGAGCGTTACATCCAAGAGCATTCACCCATATGGATTTTGCCGGCAGCCTGACCCTGAGCAAGGCGACCTTCCTCGAGGTGGTGGCCGACCTCTGTCGCAGTTTGGCGCATCACGGATTTGGCCACATTGCCTTGATTCCCACTCACGGGGGCAATTTTGCACCGTTGGCAAAAGCGGTCAAGGCCATCCGGCCCGAGCTGCCCGGGGTAAATTTAATTGCTTTTACCGACCTGATGGCTTTTATGGACGAGATTTTTCGGGTTGGCAAAGCCCTGGAGGTGACGCCAGAGCAGGCCGGCGCCCATTCCGGTGAGTTCGAAACCTCCCTCATGCTGACCGTTCGCCCGGACCTGGTGGCCATGGATGACGCCCAGCCCGGCTATGTGGGTGATCAGCTCAGTATTGCCGCGGTGGTGCTTGAGAAAGGCTTCCGGGCTGCAACCGGGAACGGTGTTTTAGGTGATCCCCGCGATGCTTCAGCCGCCAGCGGCGAGGCTTACCTGGCGGTGATAACTGATTTGCTGGTTGATTTCATCAAAGCGCACAAACATAAATGAAGTGCAGCGCCCAAGGATGCAGACAATCCCTAAATTCTAAAATTGTGGTCGGATTTGCGCAGGTAACAGCCTTTTACGGTATCTTTAGTTTTACCAGGTTTTTGGTGCTCTCAAAAAAGAAGCAATCCGCAGGTATTTGGTTTTCTGGCGATTTTTTTAAACCGGTTGATTTTTCTTTATCTTTCCCCTAAACTTTAATTCACAATGATCTGAGGGTTTTAGACAAGACATACGCATCTGTGAAGGGAAACAGAATGCATTGTATTTCAAATAAATTGGCCGAGTTGCCGTTTAATGGTGGCTTGGCGCTTTTGTTTGAGCAGATCGTCCGCAATTGGCTGTCAGCGGCTCGGCATTCCCGCTTCAAAAGGCCATTCACCGATCTTGTCTTTCAACCGAGGCTCGAGCTTTTAACCTATCTTCGCGCCAATGGTTTCAAGAACTTCATTGTATCTGGAGGCGGTATTGAGTTCATGCGGCCCTGGACAGAGCGGGTTTATGGTATCCCGCCGGAACAAGTTGTTGGCTCAAGCATCAAAACAAAATTTGAATTACGCAATAACCAGCCTGTTCTGATCAGGCTGCCGGAGATCAATTTTGTCAACGACAAAGCCGGCAAGCCGGTTGGTATTCACCAGTATATCGGTCGCCGTCCGATCGCCGCTTTTGGCAACTCCGATGGTGACCTGCAGATGCTTCAATGGACTGCGGCCGGAAAAGGTTTGCGCTTCGCGCTCATCGTCCGCCATACCGATGCAGAGCGGGAGTGGGCCTATGATAGAAAGTCGAAAATTGGTCATCTGGATAAGGCGCTGGATGAAGCGCTCAATAGTGGATGGACTGTGGTGGACATGAAACAAGACTGGAAGGTTATTTACCCCTTTCAACTCAAATAAAACCGCCGCCAGAAAAATGTTCAGTGCCCTTCTCGGATTCTCTGGAAATTGAAGCATGATTGTTTAATTCAAGGCATCTGTATCGGGCTTACCATTTCGTCCTCTAAAACCCGGTGAGTTATCAATTTGAAACTTGTAGTTTTAGCCAAACGTTATTTATATTAACGCCCAGCTTCTTACTTGGGGAACATCAGAAGCAGTTAACCAGCTGCAGAGGGAAGGAGGAGGAAAGATGCACAGACAATTGGTTCAGGGATTTGTCCTTTTTCTGGTATTGATTTGCTGTAATCTGGCTTACGGTCAGAGCATTACAGTCGGACCCGACAGGAAGTTTGAAAAAAATGTCCTCAGCGTTCCCTACGCGTTCTACAATGAAAGTTTTGGTTTTGCCGGCGCCTATGCCTACGCGGTGACAGGGTGGCCTCAGAAGCAAGCGGCCCTGATTAGCACTGCAATGGTCGGTAGTAAGGGATCGGCCATGGGATTTCTTATGGGAAAAGACCTCCGCATTCCGTATACCCGGCGGCTGTTTCTGGATGCCATCGTTCAGGCCGGCTACTTCCAGGAGAATGACATTTACCTAAACGGCAACCCGGATTTTCCGGACGAGCGCGCTGGCAGCAACGATTCCGACGAGGACGATTATGTAGAAAGCGACGGCTGGGACAACTTTTTCCGGCTGCGTTTCAAATATTTGCTGCCTATCGGCCACGGCAAGGATCAGATTATCACCACCCAGGTAGTGGACCGGGGGCTGCTTGTCGATGGCGCAACCGGGGGCGAGTCCTGGAACCCCTTTGTCAGCGGACGGACTTATTTCGAGGTGAAACCTTTCTACCGCTGGCAGGAAGTCGACAGCGACGAAGTTCAGGAAAATGTGAGAACCAACGGTATAGAGGTTTCTCTGTTTCGCGACAACCGGGATTTTAAGATGAACCCATCCAAGGGAAGCGCCCTGCGGTTGAAGTTCAACCGGGATTTCGGGTGGCTGGACAGCTCGAATTCCTGGACGGTGGTTGACGGGGAATTCGACAAGTATTTTTCGCTGGGAGAGTCGGACTGGTTCCGCCAGCGAGTGCTGGCCTTTGATTTCTGGACGGCCTATTCACCGACCTGGAATGAAAAAAGCAATGGAGACATCGAAAACGGAGCTCCGTCCTTTGCCGGT
>JASFGZ010000335.1:0-5641 GCA_050123495.1 Desulfobacterales bacterium | reverse complement strand
AGAAATGCGGCGGTGAGTCCGCCGCACCAAAGTGCCGCAAACCACAACCACTGCCGCTGTTTGTCAGTAAGCGCTTTCATGGGATGCTTTTCCCCGAAAGATATAGTAGCAGAAACCGATGTATGCCAGAATCAACGGCAGCATGATAACCGTGCCGACCAGCAGCAGGGACTGCGACTCAGGCGCGGCTGCCGCCTGGCGGAAGGTAATCTCGAAGGGCACGATATACGGCCATGTGCTGATGGCGATGCCGAGATAGCCCGTCAGGAATACCCCGAAGCTCAGGAAAAAGGGGCGAAATTCCCTGCCTGCATGCAGATCGCGCCAGATGATGATCAGCAGGACCAAACTGGCGACCGGTATGGGCGCAAGGAAAAAGAAATTGGGTATGCTGAACCACAGCGATCGAATTTCGGCATTCATGATCGGCATGCTGATACTGACGATCGCCAGAAACACGGCCACGTAGCCGATCACGTAGGAAGCGCACTTGCGAGCCCAGGCCCGGGTTTCACCATCGGTTTTCATCACCAGCCATGTACCCCCCAGCAACGCGTAACCGAATATCACGGCCACCCCGGTCATGACGCTGTAAGCATCGAGCCAGTCGAATGCCCCGCCGGCGTAATTGCGACCTTCGACTTTGATCCCCTGCACGATAGCGCCGATAATGACGCCCTGCATGAAGGCGGTCACAAGGGAGCCGAAGTGAAAGGCGTCATCCCAGATGCGGCGGGATTTACCGGTTGCCTTGAAACGAAACTCAAACGCCACCCCCCGGAAGATCAGTCCCAGCAACATAATGATCACCGGGATATACAAGGCCGGCATCAGTACTGCGTAAGCCAGCGGAAATGCGGCGAACAGCCCGCCGCCTCCCAGCACCAGCCAGGTTTCATTGCCGTCCCAGAAAGGAGCGATGGAATTCATCATGCGATCCCGGCATTGATCGGTGGGTGCAAACGGAAAAAGAACACCCACCCCCAGATCAAATCCGTCTAACAGAATATACAGAAAAATGGCGGTAGCGATCAGACCGTACCAGATCAGTGGCAAATCTACGAAACTTTCAAAGCTAAACATGCTGCTCTCCCTTTTCTCCGGCCAATTCCGTTACAATCGGCGGTTTTTCGACGCCATGATCACCGTAGGCTGCTTCCGCATCCTCGGGGCCCTTGCCGATCAGCCTGAGGATGTAATAACTTCCGGCGCCGAAAATGAAAACATAAACGATAAAAAAAGCGGCCAGGGATATGGCAATGGATGTCCCGATCACCGGAGAGGTGGCATCTTGCGTACGCATCAGTCCCTGGACGATCCAGGGTTGGCGGCCGACTTCGGTGACAAACCATCCGGCCAGCACAGCGATAAAGCCGGCAGGCGTCAGGGCCATGCACCCGTACTGAAACCAGCGGGTGTCGAACAGCTGCTTCTTCAGATAAAGCACGATCGCGATCACGCCGGTTGCAATCATCAACATGCCGATACCGACCATCATGCGAAAGGCCCAGAATACCCAGGCCGCCGGTGGGCGCTCGTCCGCGGGCCACTCTTTGAGCCCTTTGACTTCTCCATCGAGGTCGTGGGTGAGGATCAGGCTGGACATCTTGGGAATTTCAACGGCATATTGAGTGGTCTCTTTTTCCTGATTCGGCCAGCCGAAAAGCACCAGGGGTGCACCCCGCCGGGTTTCCCAGAGACCTTCCATGGCGGCCACTTTAGCGGGTTGATATTTAAAGGTGTTAAGCCCATGAAGGTCACCAAACAGCAGTTGAATGGGGGCCACAAAAATGGCCATAATCATGGCCATGCCGAACATCACCCGGGCATGCTGGACATGGCGCTGACGCCACAGGTAGAATGCGCCGATGCCGGCTACGGTAAAGGCGGTCGTCAGATAGGCAGCGGTGATCATATGCACAAAGCGGTAGGGAAAAGAGGGGTTGAAGATCACCTGCAGCCAGCTGGTCGGGTACAGCAAGCCCTCCGCCCCCACGCGGAACCCCTGGGGCGTCTGCATCCAGCTGTTGGCCGACAGAATCCAGAAGGCCGAAATCAGGGTCCCGGCGGCGACAATGACGGTTGCGGCAAAATGCATCTTGGGGCTGACGCGGTTCCAGCCGAACAGCATCACCCCCAGAAATGAGGCCTCTAAAAAGAAGGCGGTCAGGACTTCATAACCCAGCAGCGGCCCCAGGACGTTTCCGCCAGCATCCGCAAACCTCGACCAGTTGGTGCCGAACTGAAACGACATGACCACACCGGAAACCACGCCCATGCCGAAGGTGACGGCAAAAATTTTGACCCACATGCGATAGACATCGGCGTAGATCTGATTGCCGGTCTTGAGCCAGCGCCACTCGAGCACTGCGAGCCAGCTGGCCAGCCCGATGGTGAAGGCCGGAAAAAGAATGTGAAACGAGATGGTAAAAGCAAATTGAATACGCGCAAGCAAAGTGGGATCTAAATTTTCAAGCATAGCTGAATCTCAATTCCCTTTTTGATGTTGTTTAGACAATTATTTTGATAAAGAGACTAAAATAAGGCAAGGTATGTGTCAAGCTCATAAAATTCTGCCAAGCATGTGAACTGAACTAGAAGTGGTTTCAAAACCTCAGATCAGGTTCAAGGGCCCCGCTGAGGCGGGAATACATATCTAATCTTAAAAAATTAAGGTATGCATCAAGGCCTCCCGCGGATTGAAAGCGGAGCGTACACGTTCGTACGTGAGCATTTCGATCTGCGGGACAACACAGCCATTGGAGCCTTTTGAGCTCCTTAAATCATCTTTCAATTAGATGCGAAATCCCGCATCATTTAGCGGGGAGATGGGGTTCTGAAACCACTTCTAATAGACTTTAAAGATAAATTTAGAGCGGCCGCGCTTAATGGAATTAATGCAAAGCGGGCGCTTGGCCTTGCCGTTTGACCCGATCGTAATGTTACCGATAATACCTGTAAAATTGGTCGTGGAGCGGATTTGCCGGTTGATGCAATCCCGGTCTGCGGGATCGCTACAGCGGTTTATTGCGTCGAGCAAAATCGCATACCCTTCAGCGCCAAGGGCCGCATAACTCGTCCCCGTTTCCTTGTAATTCTCCCTATATTTTTTTCTTGCCCGATTCCCGAAAGGAGTTAACGGCATACCGTGGGCAAAAAAATCAGTCGCCAGCATGCCATCGACAAGATCAATATCCTCTTTGTGTTGCGCGAGCATCGTCGATATGAGACCATCACCCCCCATCATCTCGGGCTTCCAATTCAGTTTGTGGACCTCGCGGACGACACGGACTACATCTTTTACGCTTATGGGAAGATAAAGCAGCTCCGGTTTTTGACCGTAAACGCCCTTTATAACTTCGGGTAAGTCGTTGGTTCCTTCAGTTAAAGATATCGTATCCGTAATTTCACCGCCGATGGATTTGAACTTCCTTTCAAATTCAGCTGCCAGATGGCTGGAGTAAACACTGGTCGGGTTGTTGAATACGGCAACGGTATCGACGAGCAAGTCGTCTCTGACAAACAGGGCTGCAACGATTCCCTGGAAATCATCGTCGAAACCAAGCTGGCTGATAAACGTATTGTCTTTGGTGACATCCGGATGGGTGGCGACAGCGGCTAGGACAGGTGTCTGATAGTTATCTGCAAGTTTCGCCATTGCCAGAACCGGTTTGCTGCTTGAAAATGTCATTATTGCCGACACCCTATCCTTCTCGACCAATTTTTTCAGCATCTCGACCGTCAGCGCAGGGTCGTTCTTATCATCTTCCGCAACCAGCTCGACGCGATCGCCATTCTGAAGATAAGGCTGCAATTGTCTGGCGGTTTCCATTCCTTTCAGACCTTCGGTTCCGTAGGCAAGGACCGGGCCGCTAAATGGTCCAATGATTCCAATCTTTATGATTTTGCCGGAAGGCTGAATTGCCGGTTTCTGATCGCACCCGTCCAGCCAGAAGACCAAGGAAAACAGAATTGAAAAATAGACTAAATTTTTCATGGCAACCTTAAGGGATGTAAAAAGTTTTGAGTCGAATGATCAACTTCTTGTTCAAATTGGCTTGAATTTTCTTTTTAAACGCATTCAGGTCTTCACGATTCAGCGGTTCCCGGGCCAATACGTCCATCAGGATTATTCGGTTATCTCCGCGCCAGATTATGGATGCTTTAATTATGATAAGATACTTTTCATTCACTAAAAAGCGTTCTTTCCGCAAGCTTTGTTCGAAAATCCGATCCTCCACAATGCGGGAATAGGATAAATAAAGGGGAATCGAAATCAGTGCCAGGAAGATAAATACAACTACAAGGCTGGCCTTTCTGCGCACGACCGCCGAATAGCCCAGGACCCTAAAGGTAAATGTGGCCGCTATAATAATGCCGACCAGGTTGGTGGAAAAGAGCAAGTAGGCCTGGAAAAAGAAATAGAAATCCATGCGTCCAATGCCGATTCCGGCAACTGCCAGCGGCGGTACCAGTGCCACGGCAATCGCAACCCCGGCCAGGCTCTGGATAATTTCCCTGAATGACTTGGAGCAGGCCGCAGCGATCCCCGAAATGATGGCCACGGCAAGATCCAGCAAGGTTGGATTCAGCCGGGCCAGCATTTCTTCCGTAACCGGTTTATGGGGAAACAAAAACGTAATCAGTGCTGATGAGAGCAAGGCGATTAAAATGCCAATAATGATCTTCCCGATCGAGTTTTTAAAGAGCTCTATATTGCCCCGAAGTATGCCCATGGACAGGGAAACGATCGGTGCCATCAGGGGCGCCAATAACATAGCGCCAATAATCACAGAGGCGCTGTTTAAATAAAGCCCGACAGTAGCCAGCATAGTACTGAGTACCATGAGACCCAGATAGATACCATTAATGCGTGCATCGTCTCGCAGCGGCGGGAACAGGTCGTGGAAGCGCTCATCCGAGGCATAGGAGAAAAAAGGAATTCTCTTTTGCCTTTTTGCTTTGAGCAGTTCCTTTTTTCGGGGCAGGTTTTCGATGTCAATTCTTTCTTTGGCATCCGTAGCGCTGCTGCTTTCTTCCTGCAAACGTTTTCCGACATTGATGCGCACCGCTTTGGTTATGGTTTTACAATGCAGCGGCGTATGGGTGGTCTGTTGGTCGTCGATAATGACATCCAGCCGGGTTTCCGGCTCGATATCGATCTGAGGACTTTTGATATAGCCAATGGAGCTTGGCAGGTTTTTAAATTTTTTAGAAGATCTGAGGGCCTGTCGCAGTAACTTGACATACGCCATAATCGAGATGGGAGCGGAAATAACCAATGATGCCATCCCATCCCTGAAAGAATGATCATGGGAAATTAATCTGGAGGCAAAACTTCCACTGGAATGTTGCAGGATCATGCATCCGCTTGCGGCGGTATCGATCTCTTTCTTGCCGGCCGTGCCGAATTTAAATGCATAAAGTCTAAATCTGACAAATTTTCTCAAGGCATTCAGCAATACCCGAATCCAACTCGCCTTAGCCGGGGTATCCAAAAACGGAATGTGCCCGATGGCGGCTTTAAACATCATGATCTTTTCATTGCACAATATGAGATCTATGGTCTGGCCATGCTGACGCAGCGCCAGCTCGACGGCAGCGGACGGATTTTTGGGAAGGTCATAAAACTTGATCAGAT
>JASFGZ010000334.1:0-5663 GCA_050123495.1 Desulfobacterales bacterium | reverse complement strand
AAGAAGGGGGGCTGCGGTTTCATTAAACGCATATATCTGGAATTTGCTTGTTTGGGGAAGCTGGGTGGTTAACCAATTAACGGTGGCGATCACCTGCTGCCATTTGACGGATTTTATTTTTTCTTTTGTGCTGAGGTTTCGACGCCGGATGATTCCAACAACGGTTTCATCCAGCATGCTGGCTGAGGCATCGACTAAAATAAAAATTCGTCGGCCGCCCATCTTTAAATCGGTTAAATACTGACGATCTCCATGTCCGGGAAATTTTCGCAGCCGGGTACCCAGGTCGTCCTGGGTCTTGGCACCGGCTCTGAGCCGCTTGAGCTCTTCTTCTAAAGATTTCAGGTCGGATTTTAGTTTATTGACATGCACTTTGGTGGCCAGGGTGTCATCTTGTCTGTCGGATAGCTCAATCTTTTTTTGCTCAAGAATTTCTATGATTCTGCGAGCGAGCCCTTCTGTGCGCACCAGATCCACTTTTGTTTGCTCTAATGAATTGCGGGCCTGGATAAGGTCTTTTTTGCCGTCGAGGACTTCCTGCTCCATTCGATCAACCTCGGCTCGAAAATCCGATGTAATCGAATCCCGCTGCGCGGCACTCTTGGCGTTGACCAGCACAAACAAAAGGATGATCGCCCCCAGACCGCAGGTAATGATATCAAGAAAGGATAAGCTGAAAATATTGATTTGTCTACGTTTCATCAGCAGGCCGATCTATACAGGCAATAAGTCTAAGCTTTTCACCCGGCGTTCCGACCCGAATGATCTGACCGAGTGCCAAAATAGTTTTCATATGAACCGGATCATCATTTACGAACGTCCCGTAGGAGCTGTAGTCATTCAGTACGACCTCATTTCCGCGCAATTGAACCGAGCAGTGTTTGCGGGAAACCCCCGCGATTTGTCCCTGGATTTGGATGCCGAATCCGTCTGCAACCCTTTCAAGGCCGATGATTAATGGCTTTTCGGTTATGGGATATGCGAGATCGCGGTATAGGATGTGGGTTGGCCGCTGTTGCGTCTCCGGATGTTGCTCGGGCGCTGCATCTGAAATCGGATCTTCAACTGGCAGCGGGCGCGTGTTCAGAAAAGGGGCACTGCTTCCGGGTTGCTGCCCAATCAGCTGGTTTTCGAATTGAAATATGCCCTGCGCCGCACATCCGGGCGCCAGTTCGATTATTTTGTAATTTTCAATACTGCCCAACATATGGGTTATGCCCGGCAAGCGCGCAACCCGATCAGTGAGTATTAGGACCGCTCCGGGTTCATTCTTCCCATAACGGTCATAAAAGCGGCCGATCAAACGCTGAAATTCTTGAAACACCGGTGCACCCTTTTTGTAAAACATGTCTCTTGTCAGCGTTACAGGGTATATTTTGGAGCCGCCCGTCATTTCAAAGTGAACGCTGGGATTTTGGTTAAGCTGTGTCAAAACGCCGGGCAGCCGATCGTATAACTCCTGTTCGGTGGCGGCCTGATGCAAAGGGTCAAAGCGCGTCGTGCGGACAAATTCCTCTGCAATGGCATCCACCCACCCTCTGTACAGTTTGCTCAGGCCATTTCCTTCCAAGGATACGGTATCTTTCTGGCTTAATTGCCCGGTCCGCTGAAGGCGGGTAATTTCAAACCGGTGCAGGTGTATATCCAGGTGCAGCAACAGTCCTTCAGGCAGTCGATCCGGAACGGCGGCAACTGCCAGGGAAATAAAACCTCGCACCGGGATCGATAATTCACGGGTAATTCCTAAAATAAATCCCAAATGCTCCCGTGTATAAAAACCCGGAACCGCAATTACCATTTCCTGTCCGTGATGTTTGACGGTTTCCCAGATGTGGGCAAAATGCTCGAAAGCGATCTCAGCGTGATTTTGAGCGAACGAGCTGGGTTGTTCAAATGGCTCAGTATTTAATTGGTCCCAGAAGTTATTGAGAATCTGACGGGGATAAAGGTGGGCTTTTCTTTCAGCAGCCCGGCCGACCGTTAATCGATTTTTTTCCGGCAGCGCAAACCCGGGACTCTCAAAACTGTTTTCGTCGATTTTCAGCAATCCGGCCGGTTCGGTTCCGGCGACCAGGATACCGGCGTCACTGAGTTCAAGGCCCAATAAACGCATACAACTACCTTTCTGATGATGGCTCAAAGTTCGAAGATTTGTTTAATCCGCAATCTAAAATCCAAAATCTTGATCATTTTGTATACAGATGACTGATTAGATTTTCATCGCAGTACGACTCTGTATCCAGCACATAGCTTTCCTGCATCTGTTGCAATTGATGCAGCAGAAACATCAAACCGATGCTGATTAACAGCGCAATCAAGGTCGAGTTAAACGCCACGCCCAGGCTACGGGTGACATCAAAAATGTCGCCTTCAATGGCTTTATGCGCCTGGCCGAGTGCATCTCCGATCCCTCGAACCGTGCCAATAAATCCGATTGATGGAATCGCCCAGGCGATATAGCGGATCATGGACAACTCGGATTCCAGTCGCTCGGCTTCCGAATCGCAATAGGCATGGGTGGCGCTGGCAACATCCTGGATGTTGCGGGTGGTACTGAACCGCTGTAAGCCGGCCAGCAACGCTCTGGGCAATAGGGCCCCGCGTTGCTGGGATGGCAAGGCTTGAATCTGCCTGGAGACATCGCGGGTGTCCTCAGGCAGAATACGCACACCTTCATCCAGCGGGATCAGGTCCATCTTTAACAACGCCCGCTGTCGGGAAGTTTTAAAGGCTTTGTACCCCATGATCGCAATGGCCCAGAACATCAATATAAAGCATGCTTCCTGTTCGTAATCACGGATTAACACAAAAACCGAGCGCTCCATTACCTGGGATTTGTCTTCCGCCATCTGAATGGCCTGCTTCGCTAAAACCGCGTCAGCCCTGGGTCGAATCACAGCCACATAGATGGCATGCACAATGATCACGATTACGATCAACGAAAACACCTGATAAATAAACTCAAACGAAAAAGGAAAGTCTCGTTTCATGGCATTTTTCCATATTTGTTATGCGTTAGATACATTTTTAAATCGTTTCCAGTGTCATTTTTCCAAAAAATATTACAAAAGTCATGCGGTCTATTTTAATCCAGTTGAGTTCTTTAATTGAGAAAATTCCGATTGATAAAATCAATTCATGCCTTGTAAATTACTATCGAAACGCAATCCTAAATATCGTACGGAAAATCCACTGCCTGCTCCGCTTCAATTCTTTCAGACGGACGAAACTCTTTAAGCGGCTTCTGCTGGGCCTCGTCTGATTCTTCCTTTTCTTGGGTTTTGGATTCTGACGCGCTGCTTCCAGATGATGGCGCGGTCTTTTCTTTGGTTAGCGGCCGGGTTTCGCTCTGTGCAACCATCACAGGGTGTTGTTTGGACTTTTTCTGATCTGAGTGGGATTGATACGATGGGTCCGCCGGTAAAGGCCAATTCACAATAGCCAAAAAACCCAATATGATAAAGGTTGTGGTGGCAAGCTTTTTGATCCCTGTGTATACTTTCAAGGCCATAATTACGTCTCTGAATTTCTATAACATTTTGAAAATATGTAGCTTTTAACGATACTTATCTTAAGCCGCCCACATGGAATAATGGAATACTGGAATGATGGAATAAAAGCCAAAACACATAACTTCAGTGTTTGGATTACAGACCCAATATAGCGCTAAAGCTTCACTGCGTGCCCAGTATTCCATCTTTCCATCATTCCAATTGTGAGCGAAGCGAACTAAGTTCTGTCTCATTCTAAATAGCGACAGATGCGAAATCCGAGATCCGGGCGTTTATCGTCGCTGTAATCGCGGTACGCGAATCTTAATTTACCCATGCTGGCATATTTCCAACTCGATCCTTTGACCACGTGATGCTTTCCCTCCATGGGCCCGGTTGGATCGATATCGGTTTTATTCGTATTATAGGTATAAATTGCGTAAAAGTCATGGCACCATTCCGCTACGTTTCCGCCCAGATCATATAGGCCCAGACGGTTGGCCTTAAATTTTGCCGGCGGCGCTGTACCCGGAAAGCCGTCATTGTAATTTTCAATATAAGCAGGCAACAAATTTTTGGCCGAGATGTCGGCATAATTACCCGATGGCGCGGTCGGGGGAAATTGATTCCCCCAGGGATATTTGAGGGAGGCTTGAGCGTTAATAAGCCGGGCACAATATTCCCATTCAGCCTCGGTGGGCAATCGATATCCGGTGCCGATGGGCTCGGCCGCGACGAGGCGACTTCCTTTTTTAATATAAACAGGCGCCAGGGACTCCCTGGCGCTCAACCAATTGCAAAACAAGGCCGCCTGTTCCCAGGTGACCTGAACTACGGGATGATCCGCCTGGGATAAACGCTGACCCTTGAATGCGCCGGATTTGTGGCTGGCCAAAAATTGTTTAAACTCTTTATTGGTTACTTCTCTTACGCCCATATAAAATGGCCGTTGCAGGATGATTTTGCGAAGCGTTTCGTTGGATCGGCGGCCCTGTTCCCGGCGCGAAGATCCCATGGTAAAAGGTTGCGGACGAATGAGATTGAGGGCGTAGCCGTTCTGGGCTTGAATGACACCTGTCGGACGTGTCGGTTTGGATTTGATCCTGGTTAAAGCGATTTTAATTTCTTGCGGATATCCGGGCCGCGGGGTTATTTGGGTTTTATGGGGTTTATATCCCTGTTTCCTAATTTCTATCTGGTGACTGACGGCCACCAGCTTTAATTCCGGCGGGACCCTGCCCTGGTTTTTTCCATCTACAAAGAGCTGGGCCTCCGGGGGCTCAACCTTGAAGTGAATAACGCCCCATTCCGGTTGTAAATCAACAGCCAGTGTTTTTAATTTTCCGGTTGACACCTGAACCCGGCGAGATACTTTTTCATAACCGGCTTTGGATATTCGAATCTCATGCTGGGTATTGGCTGATAATTGGACTTTAAGGGGCGTCTTGCCGACAAATTTTTGACCGATGGTTACATTGGCGCCGGGTGGTTTGGTTTGCAGAGCCAATGTCCCATCAGCGGGCTGCAGCCGGATGTCTGTTATTTTTTGCGCTTGATTCAGCCCGACAGCTAACGGGGTCTGCCATGTTTTAAAACCCGCCGCATTTATTTCCAGCCGATAGTTTCCTTCAGGCAGTTCAATTGTTAATGGGGTACGGCCGGCCGGCTTTCCGTCCACGGATACGGCTGCGCCTTCCGGAACCGAGCTGATAAAAACATCAGACCAGCCGGGGATTAATGCAAAATCAAAGGACTGCTCTTCTGAGCACCCGGCAATTTGAACTTCCGTTTTAATATTTTGATAGTTATCCGCTTGAATTTCTAAAATTCGCCGCCCGGCCGTTACTTCAAGATTGGCGACCGGCGTGAAGCCGAGTGCCTCTCCATCGATGATGACCCGGGCGCCGTTGAGAAGTATCTCCGGTTTATCCGCCTGGTGGGCCTGCAAGGAGAGGCGCCCCGGAAGTTTTTCCATTTGAAATCGGACTTCTTGACTTTTTCCCGCGCCGACCTCAAAAGCTTCTTCAAGCGGATAATAACATTCTTTAACGGCATGCACCTTATATTTGCCGGGTCGCAGCAAGAAATGGCCGCTAAATCTGGGTGCGGCCAGGCTTCCGCTGATTGAAATTTGATCGGGCTGCGGTTCAATCTGAATCGCGATTTGCCTGG
>JASFGZ010000333.1:0-5706 GCA_050123495.1 Desulfobacterales bacterium | reverse complement strand
TTTTGGCGCTGTACCTCGTATAATGTCTAACAAATAAATCACGATGATCAAAATTTCAGGTTTCCCGACCGCGGATTCGGTGTCAGTATCCTGGTTCAAAGGTTCAACGTTCAAAGGTTCAGAGGTTAGATAACAGCAAAATAAAGGGGAAACATCAGAATATTGAAACCTCTAAACTCTGAACCCAAGAACTGACACCTAAAATCCTATTTTGCAAAATTATGTAATGGGCAAGAAACAAGTATGCAGAGGGCACCATGAGCATAAAAGTGAATCCGGATTGGTGGCGAACTCTGTTTGATGAGGTCTATCTACTGACGGACGCGCGTTCAGTCTGCGATTCCAAGATCACACGACGTGAGGTGGATGTGATCTGTAATTTGCTTCCGATTCAAGGATCACATAAGATTCTGGACCTTTGCGGCGGGCACGGACGTCACAGCTTCGAGCTTTCCAGAAGGGGTTTTAAAGCATGCACACTCCTGGACTATTCGCAAACCCTGATTAATATTGCCAGAGCCAAAGCCGGTGATGATAACGTCGCCGTAGACTTTATCTGCGGAGATGCGCGCGAGATCAATATGCCGGCGGATACCTACGATCATGTGATCATCATGGGCAATTCATTGGGTTATATTCAAGAAAAAGGGGCCGATGCCAAAATCCTGGCAGAAGCGCATCGCGTGCTGAATGCGGGTGGCTGGGTACTGGTGGATGTCGCCGACGGCAGGGTCGTTAAATCTTTGTTTCAGCCCAACGCCTGGCATGAAATTGACGAAGAAACCATTGTGTGCCGTCAACGGGAAATCCAGGGCGAGACCATCTGTGCCCGTGAGATCGTCCTGAGTAAAGCCCGGGGCTTGATCCGCGATCAAACTTATGCCATTCGACTCTACGAAGTGAGCAGTCTTTCAGCCCTGTTGGAACATGTCGGATTCAAGCGCGTCAATATTCATACCGATTTTTCACCTCACCAGAAAGACGGCGATTACGGATTTATGAACAGCCGCATGATTGCCACCGCCCAGAAAAGATAGGTTCTTATAACTCCGATCAATTAGGGTTTAAATAATTCCATTATTAGTCAGAAATAACGTTATATCTTTCCAGAATTGATTCCAATCGGGCGGACAATCGTTGTGCCCGGATTCATAGGTTATTAATCTACTATTCTTTGCGGCTCGGTGCAAATTGGCACCGTGGGCAAAGGGGATGATGCGGTCATATTGGCCGTGAATAACCAGAACCGGCCCTTCGTAGCCTTTGATTACTTCCAGATTGTTAAACGGATCCCGCACCAGAAATTTCGGCGCTAAAAATTTTGCAGCCATTGATTGGACGCTGGTAAAGGTCGACATGAGAATTAAGGCGGCCGATGTTCTTTTAAGCGCCAGGGCACAGACCGCACCACCGCCAACAGATCGGCCGAACAAAATGATCCTGGAGGGATCCACGTCTTCTCTGGTTAATAAAGCATCATAGGCAGCCACAAAAGTGCCGGTAATGCTCTTTTGGGACGGCCTGCCGCTCGAGCGTCCATAACCCGGATATTCCACCAGCAGCAAACCGATTCCCATCCGGGTGAAATTTTGAAGTGCTTCCGGCCAAAAGTCGATTAATTCACCGTTACCATGTCCAAAAATGACCGCCGGGGTCGGCCTTGCTCGAGGTCCGGAATCCGGTGGCAGATACCAGGTCTCAATTTTTCCATATTCGGTATCCAGCCAGATTTTTTCCAGTCCGGGGATCGCGATTCCGGTATCTGTTGGAACCGGGATTTGATTACGGGGAAATAGGATAGACCGCTGCATAAGAAATAGAAAAAGACAATAACCGCAGTAGAAAATGAGCGCCCACCCGAAGATTTTTGGCAGCATATTCATAGGTACATTTTTATTCTTGAAACTTAGATAGTTGTCAAGCAATATTAGAAAACGTCAACTTAGTGCGCCTCACTTACAATTGGAATGATGGAAAGATGGAATACTGGGCGCGCAGTGAAGCTTTAGCGCTATATTGTGTGTGAATTGCATCGCATTTCCAGTATTCCAATATTCCATACCAGTTGGCTTGACACCCGGCACGAAATCCATTATTTTAACTGGGAGCATTACAGAATAAAATATTTACCCGGACAATGGGGACAAAGGGAGGAATTCATGGCAGACGTGCAAGTTTATGAATGCGCTAATTGCGGCAACACCGTCGAAGTCAGTGGCGATGAGTCAAAAGCACCGGAGTGCTGCGGCGCTGCAATGAAAACAGCTGAAGAGCTTAAAGCATGCGGCTTAAGCTCCACCGCAGAGCATTCACGCTTCGATGATTTTGATGAACCTTGCGATGACGGCAGATCGGGAAAGATATAAATAATCGACCCATATTACGGTTCACCGGCATTTTCTTCGGTCATCGGATGACAAGATAATGACCCGGCGATGCTAAGCTTTTTGTTTTCAAACATCACCACGAGTCTTTCAAAAGGCTTGAGGTGATTTTTTTTATCAGCTTCAATTTCGCAAATCTGCTTTCCTGATTATACCCCGCCCAATTATTTCAACTTTTACCTTAATGTTTATATTTAATATAATTAATTTAATTGATATTTCTAACTCAATAAATTATATAAAAATTTCTTCAGAAAGTTATTCTATTGACATGAAATTTAGCCCAAGATAAACACAACTATTTAAAAGATTCTTTGCCGTGCCGGACAGGTCTTAGAGGCATTGCTTATGAACGTATCCAATATCATCAAACGCCACGCAGCCGAAAATGCGGACGCCACGGCGATTATATTTGAAGAACTTCGCATTACCTATGCAGAACTTGATCGGTTGATTAATCGGGTTGCCGGCGGGTTGCTGAACCTGGGTTTAAAACGCGGTGAGGTGTTATCGCTTTTTTTACCCAGTCTTCCGGAGTTGATCATCGGTTATCTGGCAGCGGTTCGGGCGGGGTTGACGGTTAACGTGGTAAACGCCATGCTCAGGGAACAAGAGGTGGTATACATCCTGAAGGATTGCGCAACCCGTGCCGTTTTGGTGGATCCAAAACGATTGCCTATAATCGAAACCATCAGGCCGGAGGTTGCATCCCTGAGTGACGTAATCGTACTCGGAAAGTCGGGAAGTGATGAATATTGCCCCTATGAATTCCTGCTGGATTCGGGTAAAGATCAATTCGAAGCCGTCGATCTCCAGGATAGCGACCTGTGTCATCTGATGTACACATCGGGCACCACCGGGCGGCCCAAAGGTGTTATGGCCACCCATCGAAATGTCTGGCACAACGCCACCAATTTCGGGAAAGTTCACTTCCAATCAACAGACACGATCATGGTGGCCACCCCGATCTTTCATTGTTGGGGACTGGTTAACGGAACCTTTGGGATGCTGTCTGAGGGTGGCACCGTGATCACGGTGGAGCGGTTTTATCCCGATCGCGCCTTGAGCGATATTGAACGCTTTAAACCAACTATTTTCCAGGGCGTGCCACCCATGTTCAACCTGCTGCTCAGGCAGCCGGAATTGGAAAAGCGCGAGATTTCCTCGGTCGTCTTTTGTCTTTCTGCGGCCACCAAGATGCCGGAAAATCTGATCCATCAGGTCGAGCAGCGACTCAAATGGCGGTATGCTGAGGCCTGGGGGCTTACCGAGGTCTCCTGTGTGGGCACGACCGCACCTTATAAAGAAACCCGCATCGGTTCATGCGGCAGGGGCATGGACGATGCCGAGATCAAGGTGGTGGATGAGCAGGGTGTTATTTTACCCCCCGGCCAACAGGGAGAATTGTGCATTCGAGGCACTTGCGTGACGAATGGATATCTCAACAAACCGGAAGCGACCCAAGAAGCTTTCGACGGCGAAGGCTGGTTTTATTCCGGTGACATTGCCTACATGGACGCAGAGGGATACGCTTACATCGTGGACCGCAAAAAAGATATGATCAACGTGGGCGGTGAAAAGGTATTCCCATCAGAGGTCGAGGACATGATGCTATCCCATTCCAAGATTAAAGACCTGGTTATTGTGGGCATCCCTGACGATCTTAAAGGCGAAGCGCCCAAGGCCTTCATCGCGCTTCAGGAGGGTAAGACTGCCACGGAACAGGAAATCAGAGCATACTGCAAAGCAAAAATGGCCCCTTACAAAGTTCCGGTGGCGGTTGAGTTTATCGAGGAAGTGCCGCGCTCTGCATCGGGCAAGGCGCTGAGACGTATGCTCCGGGACAAAGAATGGCGTTAGTGCGATGGCGGAGTTTGGCATGCGACAGGCTCACTTCACCCGGCGCATGGTCCACAGGACTTAATCACAAAACTGCTTAGAAGCGGTTTCAAAACCTCAGATCAGGTTCAAGGGCAAGGCGTCCGGCGAATTGAAAACGGAGCGTACAGGTAAGTACGTGAGTATTTCAATTTGCGGGACAACACAGCCATTGAGCCTCAGATGGGGTTTTGAAACCGCTTCTAGAGGGAGGTATATGATATGAAAAAGGTATTGACCGGTCTCGAGGAGGCGGCCGGGCTGGTGCACGACGGAGATCTGGTAACTTTCGGCGGGGCGACCTTCCACAGGGCGCCGATGGAGTTCGTACGGGAGCTGGTGCGCCAGGGGAAAAAAGATCTGAATCTGATCGACCGCGAACCGGCCATGGACTTTGATCTGCTCATCGGTGCCGGCTGTGTTGCCAAAGTGCGGACGGGCATGCTGGCCTTTGAAGTCTTTGGAATGGCACCCAATTTTCGTAAGAAGTCGGAGAAAGGTGAAATCGTCACCAAAGAAGGGGCCTGCCAGCCGATTATTGCCGGATTTCGTGCCGCAGCGATGGGCCTGCCGTCGATACCCATAAAAGGGATGCTGGGCTCCGACCTGCTGACCATCAGCGAGGTGGTCGGCAGCCAGATGGAGGTCCAGGATCCTTTCACCGGCGAAACCATGATTGCCGTCCGAGCCATTGAACCCGATATTGCAGTGATTCATGCCCAAAAGGCGGACGAATACGGCAATATAAGGATCGAGGGGCCGTTTTATGAAGACGTCATCAAGGCCAAGGCGGCCAAAAAAGTGGTGGTAACCGTGGAAGAGCTGATTCCCAACCGTGATATCAGAAAAATGCCCGAGGCCACAACCATCCCACACTTCATTGTGGATGCCGTCGTGGAAACGCCTAAAGGAGCCTATCCTTGCTCCTGCTTTAATTATTATGATGCGGCCTATGATCACATCAAGGAATACCTCAAAGCCGCTGCCCGGGATCAATTTGAGCAATATCTGGATAACAACGTCTACAGGAGGGCAAGTGCATGAATGCAAGGATCGAGACACCGGATTTGATGATCTATGCCATGGCCTTGGAGATCGAAAATTTCAACACCGTACTTCACGGGGTTTCCTCACCCCTGCCGATTCTGGCCATGAGCGTGGCGCGCAGTACCCACGCGCCGGATATGGCCTATATTTCAGGAGCAGAGGGGGTCGACCCGGAGCTCGACAGGATTTACCCCTCATCCTTCGATGCCCGCCTGAATCGGAATGCCGTGGCCTATTTCGGGCTCCACGAGGCATTTGATCTGGCCCAGCGGGGTGAGCTCGACGTCATGTTTTTAGGGGCGGCCCAGGTCGACCGCAATGGCAACACCAACCTCAGCCTCATCGGAGATGTTGAGCGGCCCAAAGTTCAACTGCCGGGCGGGGCGGCTTCGTCCTT
>JASFGZ010000332.1:0-5712 GCA_050123495.1 Desulfobacterales bacterium | reverse complement strand
CGGTAGATGGCCTCGGAAAACGCTTTTTATGACGGCATTTTGAAATCAACCTGTTCGGATAGCGTACGCGAATCTGGGAGCATAGGTTTATGGTGGAACAAATAGGTTTCAGACGAAATATGGGCCTGTTTATGGCGGTCATGATCGGCATTGGCGCCACGATGGGGCCGGGGATTTTTGCCCTGCCGGGCGAACTGGCGCATATGATCGGTCCGCTTGGCGTTCTCGTCTATTTGGCAATGGGTTTTTTAACCGTATTTACGGCCTTAAATTACAGCGAGCTCAGCGCCGCCATACCGTTAGCCGGTGGCGGCTATTCCTTTACTCACAGAACACTCAACAGACCCGTGGCGTTTTTTACCGGATGGTTTTTCTGGATCGGCAACACGCTCGCCTGTTCGATGTACGCTCTTATCTTTGCCCTGACGATCCGGGCCTACTTTATTCCGGAAGCCAGCATTGCCCTCCTCACCCTGATCACCACAATCGTATTTACGGCCCTCAACTTCATGGGAATGAAGGAAGCAATCATCGTTATTACCGTAATGAATCTGGTGGAATTGGCGGTTCTGGTCGGTGTTGCTGCGCTCGGTTTAACCGATATTGAGCCGCGTAATCTGGAGCCTTTAGCGCCTATGGGATGGGGCCCCTTCATTCCGGCGATGGCGCTCATCTATATCTCCTATGTCGGGTTCGAACTTATTTCGAATGCGGCCGAAGAGATCATTCAACCGGGCAAAAACATTCCACGCGCTATTTTGATCACATTGGGCATCAGTACCGCAATCTATGTCTTCGTGGTAGGCGTCATGATGGCCACCGTCAATTATACTGAGCTCGCCGAGAGCGAAATACCGTTCATCTTCACTGCTGAGCGGCTTTTCGGCGCCTGGGGACGTTGGGCCGGAGTTTTAGCGACGATAATGGCGAGTCTTTCCGCATTCAGTGTGACATTGGGCGCCAGCGCCCGCATTTTATACGCATTGGGGCGCGATAAACATTTTCCCTATTTTTTCGCCAGGTTGCATCCGAAATTCCAAACGCCGCATATCGCGCTTTTTATCTGTGCCCTGATTGTGATTATCTTCAGCTCCTCGGGCATCGTGAAATTTGTAGCTTCTTTGAGTGATTTCGGCTACCTGATGGGACTCGGGATAATCAATTATGCGGTGATTCCATTGCACAAAAAAATGCCGAATTTAAGACGTCCCTTTCAAACCATGTTTTTCCCCTGGATACCTATCCTGGGCGTTATTACGACCTGGATGTTCGTTCCGGCATTGGAATCAAGAAGTTTTGTTTTGGGAGGGATCCTGACAGTGGTTGGAAGCGCAATATATCTTTTCAATTCCGATAACCGCGCTGAAGTTTCTAAATTGCTAAAATTTTATGTAAAATCATTGAAACTGTTTATACATAAATTAAGGAGAATGCGTATGCGAGTACTTATCATAAGTGGCGAAAAACAGGGCCAAAATATCGCCGATCGGCTCTTGGCAAAAGATGAGTATCGGATAATGTTTCGCTCGGCGGAACATCAGGTAACCTTCATTGAAGAAAACGAGGCTCTTTGTAAGGAACTTGAACAACGCTACAATGTTCCCATTTACCAAGGAGACGGCACCAAGAAGGAATTACTGGGGCAGGTGGGCATTGATAATATTGATGTTGTCATCGCTGCCTTTGAAGATGAGGGTCGCAATGTAATTGCGGCCCTCCAGGCCAGACAGTTAAAACTAGAAAAAGTCGTCGCAATTGTCCAAAATCATGAATACACCCAGCTCCTTGAGCAGAACGACGTAGTGGTGGTCAACGCACCCTGGGCGACGGCAGCTATGGTTGAAAATATTATCGACAACCCCGTTTTGGCGCAACTTTTCGAATTTGGAATCGGCGCAGCAAGTCTTCTGGAAGTCAGCGTGCCTGAAAATGCAAGGGTAATTGGAAATCTCATCCGCGATATTGATATACCCAAAGGGTGCTTGATTGCCGCGATAATCAGGGATAACCAATTTGTGGTACCGCGCGGCGTTACCAATATCCAGTTTGATGATCGCGTAATTTTCATCGGACCCGCCTCCGCCATAACAAAAGCATTCGATATCTTTATGCTCAAGAAATGAAGCTCCCCGCAGCAAGCTGCAAGATATTCAGGCGAAGGCGAATAATGGGAAATAATTGAGCAGAAACTGGGCGTTTGCGACAGTCTCATAAATCGGGAGAAAATAAATCGACGAGCGCTTCAGGAGATACGAAATGATCGAAATCAAATATGGAAGAAAATTTCTTTTAGAGATGATGCCCCAAAATTCTGTATGCGCGGAGATCGGTGTCAGCCAGGGATTGTTTACAGAAGAGATCCTGGAAGTGGTCCAGCCGCAAAAGCTCCACTTAATTGATCCCTGGGCCGGGCAACCCCATATTGGGTATTATGAGTCCGTATGCGAAAAATTCAAGGAGCAGATCGAATCTGGCCAGGTTGAAATCCACAGGGAAAAATCTCAATGCGTTTACGACCACTTCCCGGACCAGTATTTCGACTGGATCTATGTTGACGGTAGTCACAATTACAAAAGTGTCAGGAGAGACCTGGATTTTTATTATCCCAAGATAAAAATGTATGGTTTTATTACCGGTGATGATTACCGCCTGGTGGAAAAGCGAAAAGGCCTTCGGGACGCGGTGGCTGAGATCCACGAAAAATACCTCATGCGTCTGATCCTCATAAAAAATAACCAATTTATACTCTGGAAAAAGAAACCGGGAATGCCGCCGGAGGGACCGTTGCCGCCACCACAAGTTGTTTAGAAGTGGTTTCAAAACCCCATCTAAGTCCCAATGGCTGCGTTGTCCCGTGAATTGAAATACCCACGTACTCCGTGTACGCTCCGTTATCAATTAACGGGACGCCTTGCCCTTGAACCTGATCTGAGGTTTTGAAACCATTTCTAGCTTATTTTATTGCTTGGGGCGGTCGGTTTGCCTAGAAGGGGATGGCGCTATGCCTAAGGGCTTTATTCCGGTTCGCGGTAAAGCGCCAGGATACCCGAGCGTGCCAGCTTTTTAACGCCCATGGGCTCCAACAACCGGATGAGCGCATCTATCTTTTCCTGTCTGCCGGTGACCTCAATAATGAAGTGCGTTACCCCGGTGTCTACAATTTTGCCCCTGAAGGTCTCGACGATTCTTAATATTTCGGTGCGATCTTTTGGCCTGGCCTTCACGCAGATCATGGCCATTTCACGCTTGACGGCTTCCTCGCCGGTCATATCCCTGACCTTAATCACATTGACGAGCCTTCGCACCTGCTTCATGATCTGCTCAAGCATTTCCGGGTTTGTCTGGGTGGAGATCGTGATACGAGACATTTTCGGATTGGCCGTCGGTGCGCCACAGATGGTTTCGATATTGTAACCGCGACTGGCAAAAAGTCCAGATACCCGCGCCGTTACCCCGGGTTCATTTTCAACCAGCATGGTAAGCACATGTGTTCCTTCTTTCATTTCAGCCCCTCAAGATTATGTATCATATGATTAGAATTGGTTTCAAAACCCCATCTAGTGTCCGATGGCTACGTTGCAACCCGACTCAAAATGCTCACATACTATCGTGTATGCACGGAACATGGACTTTTGATTCGAGTTGCGCCTTTTGAACGCCATAATGTATTAAATCAAGATGTGAAATCCCGCAATTTGCGGGGGCTCTCGAATACAATCTGAGGTTTTGAAACCAATTCCAGCAAAATTCATTATCAGACACATCCAAAAAGATCAAATTAAGTGATGGGTCCAAGCTCGCCTGGGGCTCCGACAAGGCACGCTAATGCCTTAATCGGTGCAAGTGTCATGGTATTGCCGTGGACCCGCGCGATCGTGTAATCGTATAATCGCTCGCAAAGCCCCCGATTTGAAAAGACCCAATTAAAACTTGAAAATATATGCGAATTCATACAATAATGGCGCATCCGTAGTAATATCCTAACCCTTGGGCACACGAAAGGTTCGATCCGATGCTATCAGAATTTTATAATGAGGTTTTGACGTACGGCCCCCTATCGGTTTTGCCACAAAATCTGAATGTCAAATGGATCCAGCGGTTGCAGAAGATGGCCGATGACTTTCTGGATAGTAATTTTAACCTGCACGAATGCAAAGATGCCCGCGAAATTGGCGACCCGATTATTGCCGCCTGTGTCTTTGAAATATTGCGATACCAATATGGTGATAAATTTGATCTCACGCCCCATGAAATGGCTGAGAAAATTGTAATATATGCGCTTTCGATCACGATGGAAACCGTTAACCGCAAGTCCGATTATGGATTGGTTCCGCCAAATCTGGACAATCTCCTTTCGATGGAGCGAATCCTTTCGTATAAAAAAACCAAACCTGAATTCGTTGATTTACTGAAACAGGCCTGTATTGTCCGTGAGTCCGATAAGGGCTGGTTTCAGAATATCAAGGAAAAGTTCATCTCAGGTTAAAGAAATAAGGTGCTGGGTATATACCTGAATTTTGCCCCGCTTCGCGGGATGAAGCGTCTAATTTTATGACACTAAGGGGCTCCTCATGAAAATGAAGCCTCTGACCCATGCAATACATAGGTTACGAACTGGAGAGGGAGTTCAAAAATGGTTGAGATAAAAGACAGAGTGGATTTTTACTGGGATCCGATCTGCCCTTGGTGCTGGATTACATCACGCTGGATGGTCGATGTGGGTCGTCAAAAGCAAATTCGCGTAAACTGGAAGCTTTTTAGCCTAAAAATAATCAATAAGGACCGTGACATACCCGAGCATTTTAAAATACTGCATCAAATCGGTCTGCGCGCCTTGCGCGTGGCCGCAGCCGTTGGCAAAGAATACGGAAATGATGGCCTCGCAAAGCTCTATACGGTTATGGGCACCCGCTATCATCATGATAACGAAGATATCGACGAGCCGGATATTTTAGAGGAAATCCTGAAATCCTGCGGCTTTCCGGAGCAGCTGGCCGCTGCCGTCGATGAGGAGGCCTGGGACAAAATCATTGCAGCCGATATGGGTCAGGCGGTTGCCAAAGTCGGCACGGATGTCGGGGTGCCGCTCATCGTCCTGGACGGGGGTAAGGGCCCGGGTTTTTTCGGTCCGGTCTTCAGTCCGGCGCCTACGGGAAACCCGGCTGCTGCGCTTTGGGATGCGATCATCGTCGCCGGCAGAACCCCCGGCTTTTTCGAACTAAAACGCACACGCGAGACCGGTCCGCTTTTTGGAGAACGCCCCGAAATTTAAAAGTCGTATCGAATAAAATTTAAGGCTTGATAACACTCCCAATTGATCGAACTCAAGGGAGGCGCTAGCCTCCCTTTTTTGTTATAGAAAGCGCCAAACCGCCCCCCTTCGAGACGCTACTGAACTCTTTATAGGCATGCTGTACCGAAGAGCTTTTTAAAACAGCCACCGGAGACACCCCGTTGATCTATCAACAACGCCTCCGGCTCGAAGCGGCCAAACGCTTGCTGGAGGATGGAAATCGCTCTTTTGATGAAATCACCTACCAGGTGGGGTACGAAGACAGCAGTTCATTTCGGAAAGTTTTTTTTAAAACAAACCGGTCTGCGCCCGACAGAATATCAGAAGAAATTCCAGAGGATTTAAATATTGTAGGTTTTCATACAATGGAATCGGATAGATGCAAAAATTGTCATTGACAAAAACCGTCGGACCCAACG
>JASFGZ010000331.1:0-5716 GCA_050123495.1 Desulfobacterales bacterium | reverse complement strand
CGTTCAAATTTTAAAAGGCCTGAGATCCCGGTATGAAGAACACCACGGCATCGCCTATACCGATGCGGCCTTAAAAGCTGCCGCCGAACTTTCGACCAAATATCTCAGAGATCGGTTTCTGCCGGATAAAGCCATCGACGTCATTGATGAGGCCGGTGCATTTATCAGGCTTTCCGGATCAACACGCCGAAAAAAGATCAATCCGGCCGATATTGAAAAAATTATCGCCAAGATGGCACGCGTGCCGACTCAGAGTGTCTCCACATCCGATCGCTCAAAACTCGAAAATCTGGAGGAGGGCTTAAAGAAGGTGGTGTTTGGGCAAGACGACGCCATCAACGCATTGGTCACTTCAATAAAACGTTCACGGGCGGGTCTGGGATCACCTGAAAGGCCCGTGGGCGTTTTTCTGTTTGCCGGTCCCACCGGAGTGGGCAAAACTGAAGTTTCGCTGCAGGTGGCTCGGATTATGGGCGTGGAGTTTATGCGATTTGATATGAGTGAGTATATGGAAAAGCATGCTGTCGCCCGCCTGATTGGTGCCCCCCCGGGTTACATCGGATTTGATCAGGGCGGTTTGCTGACAGATGGCATTCGCAAACACCCGCATTCGGTGTTGCTGATGGATGAGATTGAAAAGGCGCATCCGGATCTGTTTAATATTTTGCTGCAGGTAATGGATCACGCAACTTTAACGGACAATAACGGCCGCAAGGCGGATTTCAGAAACGTGATCCTGATGATGACCTCAAATGCCGGCTCAAGAGAGATGAGTGCCGCCAACATCGGATTTGGCCAGACCCATAAAGATGCACAATCCAAAGGTAAAAAGGCCATTGAAAAGCTGTTCAGTCCTGAATTCAGAAATCGGTTGGATGAAACCATTACGTTTAATGCCCTCAACCTGGATATCATGGAAATGATCGTGGACAAATTTATTGCCGAACTGAATCAACAGCTGGGTATCAAAAAAGTGGCCCTGACGATTTCGCCCGCGGTGCGAACCTGGCTGGCAAAAAAAGGTCATGACCCGACTTACGGTGCCAGGCCGCTGGGACGCGTTATCCAGACCGAGATCAAAGATAAGCTTTCCGATGAAATCCTGTTCGGCCAGCTTCAAAACGGTGGCCTTGTGTCCCTGGATCTGGCCGACGAACAACTAAGCTTTGATTTTAGTTAATCCCATCATCTTGATGGTTAATTAGTTAAATTGTTAAATCGTCAAATCGTGACTTGCGCATAAACCCTGAAACAGGATATGCAATACCTATTTGACCAATCAACTATTTAACCATTTGACCACAATCATGCCGGTCTACCTTTTATCCGAGGATTTAATATTTCCCTCCCCCCAACTTGCTTCGGAAGAAGGTCTTTTGGCTGTCGGTGGCGACTTAAGCCAGGAGCGGTTGCTGCTCGCCTATCGCATGGGCATTTTCCCGTGGTATGCGGAAGATGAACCGATCATGTGGTGGTCACCGGACCCGCGTCTTGTTCTCTATCCTGAAGAACTCAAGGTCTCGAAGTCATTGGTAAAAACTATCAAAAAACGGCACTTTGAGGTGACGATGGATCAGGCCTTTGCGACGGTCATAAAGGCGTGTGCGCATAGTCGAACCCGGATGCGAGAAGGGACCTGGATCGTGAACGATATGATTGCAGCCTACTGCCGCCTTCACGAATCCGGACTGGCGCATTCGGTTGAAACCTGGCAGGCCGGCAAGCTGGCCGGTGGGCTCTATGGCGTATCTTTGGGAAGGTGTTTTTTTGGAGAATCTATGTTTACGCGCCTCAGCAATGCCTCCAAGGTTGCTTTTGTGGCGCTGGTTGAACACCTCGAGGCCTTAGATTTTAATTTGATTGACTGCCAGGTAACCACTGCCCATTTGCTCAGTTTTGGGGCCCGGGAAATATCCAGAGCCCGATTCCTCGATGAATTAGAAAAATCGCTTAATTCTCCCACCCTAAGAGGCAAATGGTCCTTTTCCACTCAGGGAATAACTTGAACCCATCTCAAAAAGGTGGATCAGGGTTCAGGGCAAGGCACAAACCGATTCGAAAGCGGAGCATACACGGTAGTATGTGAGCATTTTGAATCGGTTTGCAACACCGCCATGGACACTTAGACGCATTTTTGAGATGGGTTCTTGACAGTTTTCTAATATTCCGCTTTCATACCAGATTCTTACGAAGGAAGCCGGGAATCTGTTAACCCGTCGATGTTGGAAGAGGAGGTTATTTTTGAATGGAAACGGACTGCATTTTCTGTCAGATCGCTCATGGTCACACGGGAACTGAAATTTTATATCAAACGGACACGCTGGTGGTATTTAACGATATTAATCCCCATGCGCCGGTTCATCTGTTGTTTGTTCCCAAAAAGCATATCCGCAGTATCAACGATCTTACCGACGCAGATCAGGAGATCCTATCCGAGTTGATTATGGTCGCCAAAGAAATGGCCAAAGAACATGGGGTTTCTAAGTCCGGTTATAAGTTGCTGTATAATGTGGAAAGAGGAGGGGGGCAGGTGATTTTTCACCTTCACCTCCACCTAATCGGAGGCTGGCATTAGAATTGATTTTAAACCGTCATATTTTGCCCGATAGCTGCGTTGGAATCCGATTCAAAATGCTCCCGTACTCCGTGTACGCTCCGCTTTTGAATCGAATTCCGCCTTGCTCTCGAACAAAATCTAACGGTTTAAAATCAATTCTACTTCCCTAAAGAATCCTTCATTTCAGAAAGGGAACACATTTTTTTCATTACTTATTTCCCCGGGTCACCAATATGAATTTACCTTACAGCCAGAATGCCGGGCTATATATTCACATTCCGTTTTGTGTGCGGAAATGCCCGTATTGTGATTTTTATTCGGTAACCGATCTAGCGCTGAAACCGAGGTTTCTGAAAGCCCTGATCGCTGAAATGGACCTGGTTTCGACTGAAGCGCTTTCCTTTGATACCCTCTATATCGGGGGCGGTACGCCTTCCGTCTATGAATCTGATGAGATCAATCTCATTATCGCCCATGCATTTCAATCTTTTAAGGTCCTGGCCGATGCTGAAATCACCATAGAAGTAAATCCCGGAACGGTGACCCTTGAGCAACTGACGGGCTTCCGAAAAGCCGGCATAAACCGTTTAAACATCGGGGTGCAGTCTTTTCAGCAGAGGAATCTTGATTTTCTCGCACGGATCCATTCCAGCGCTGAGGCCGGACAGACCCTGGATTTTGCGCGCAAGGCGGGCTTCGATAAGATTGGAATCGATTTCATTTACGGCGTACCGGGGCAGTCTAAACACGATTGGTGCCTTGACCTCCAGCAGGCTGTTGATTATCAACCGGCGCATCTTTCCTGTTACATGCTCACCTGTGAAAATGGAACTCCCATGCATCGCGACTTGAAACACGGCCGGTTTCAACCGCTGTCGGAAGACAGGGTTCGAGTGCTTTTCGAAACCACGATCGAATTTTTGGAAAATCATGGATATGTTCAATACGAAATATCAAATTTTGCCATGATCGAAGAAGATAGAGAAGCGAATGTTTCCAAACATAATCTGAAGTACTGGACCCTGGTACCTTATATGGGTCTGGGACCTTCGGCTCATTCGTATGTCGAATCCCAGCGCTCCTGGAACGTCGCAAGCCTGGATCACTATATCAGGGAAATTGAATCCGGGGGCTTGCCGGTTGCGGACAAAGAATCGCTCACCATAGAACAGCAAAGGATCGAAGCGATTTATCTGGGATTAAGAATGACGCGCGGGATTGACCTGGCCTTTTTTAAGAAGAAATTTGGAGTTGATTTTGTTGAGACATTTAAAGAAGTAATATCCCTTCTTGAAAAAGACAATTATCTGGAAGTCACTAAAAGCCGCTGTGCATTAACAAGACAGGGCAGGGCCTTTCTTGACAGCATTACATCGATGTTTATTTCCTGAACGCTGCACAAGACAAAATAATCGGTCCTGTTTTGGCCGTTTGATTGGGGGCATTATCCGCAATTTTATTATGTTACAGCTATAAAACAGAACTCACCGATTTTCTGGACAAGTGATAGTTGGTTTTTGTTGGAAAAATCTCAGGATTTTGAACTCTAAAAGTATCGGTGTATTAATAATAGTATGCTTACTCTAAGCTTATCTCAAATATAGCTGTCCCTCCATCCGTGTATGAATAAGCATCAAGACACTGAATATAGGCTTTTGACTTATCATTCTTGCCAGCTAAACCCCATTTCTCAGGTTTAGAAATTCGGAGTGCATTATAATGGGGAAGAAGTGCTGCAAGAGCGTGCATACAAAGGGGGATTTCCGAAACAAGCCGATAACCGTCTTTTAATTTAAATGTATCACCAACTTTGTAAACAGAACAGGTACCTCGAATTTCTTTTACTCTGACGATAAGATCCATTACAGTCTCCGATTGGAATATAAGCACAACCCTTCTCAAAATAGGGGTTTCAGATGGATATCGCAAGGTTTTTTAGGACTTGAAAAGTGGGTAGATATTAAAATTAGAGCTAAAAAGAAGCCCGTGTTAAAACAAACATATCTTTACGTTGACTAATCAGGTAGCCCCGCCTTGCGCATAGCGCTAATTACGAGCTCCTTATCGGCTTGATTCTTAAATGGAACTATCTTTCTCCAGTACACTATGGAGAACTTGGGATTCAACCGGAGGACTTCTGCTGCTGCATTACGTGCCTCCTTCTGCCGGCCGGCCAAACTGTACGTGGCTGCTAGCAGCATGTGGGCTATATAATCATTGGGCGATAGCGTTACCGCCTTTTTCCCTGCCGCGATTGCTTCCTCATACCTTCCAACGAAAAAATAGGTCCCACAGACCATCCGGAAATACGTATTCGGAGGAAAGGGGTTGAGGCGTATCGCTTTTTCAATCGCTTGAACGGCTTCCTCAAACCGACCCGCAAATCTAAGGACCATGCACAAATATAAATAACCATGAGCCCCATTGGGATCGAGGGCGACACATTTCTGCGCTTCCATAATACTTTCTTCATACTTCCTCAGATAGGCGCAGAGATAGCCCAACCAGCCATGGGCCAGGGCATAAGAATCATCTGAGGCGATGGCCTTCTGTATCAATTCTACCGCTCGTGTCATAGACTGCTGGGGCGATTTAGTCGTTCTGAACAAAATGTCCATAAAATGCGTTATCGACAGGACGTGGTAGGGAGGTGCATACTTTGGATCCAAAGCAATGGCCTCCTCTGCCGCGCGCCGGGCCAGATCGTTATTTTCTTTAGTCTGGGTTAGATATAATTCTCTCGCTTGCAAGCTCTTCAGGTAAGCCTGAAGATTATCTGTTCCTTTGCCCCACAAGCGCGCATGCTCTCCTTCCGTCAGCTCCACCTGTAAGGCATTGATGACCTTCATTGTGATCTCATCCTGGAGGGCAAATATGTCTTTCAGATCCCGATCATATCTTTCGGCCCACAAATGGTGTCCGGTGAGTGCATCGATCAGCTGTGCGGTTATTCTCACCCGGTCTTCCGCTTTACGAACACTTCCTTCAAGCACGTAGCGCACGCCCAGTTCCTCTGCGACTTGCTTAACCTTGACTGGCTTTCCCTTGTAGGTGAACGTGGAATTTCGGGCGATTACAAACATTTTTGGTGTCTTGGAAAGAGCCGTAATAAGTTCTTCGGTCAACCCATCGCTGAAATATTCCTGGTTTGGATCTTCA
>JASFGZ010000330.1:0-5732 GCA_050123495.1 Desulfobacterales bacterium | reverse complement strand
TGATCCCTGTTGTCGGGTGATGGCGGCCTGACAGCTTCAATACCGGATTCCCGGGAAACAACGTGGATGATAAAGTCGTTTCCTTCAGCCTCAAAATTTATTTTGCAGGAGCCGATTTCAAGATTGTCTGCATCCATCAGCCAGGCGGAACCCTCCAGTCTTTGGCCGTTGTACAGAACGGTAACCTTCGATTGACCCGCTTGCACAAAAAGCCGTTTCTGCGATAAGCCGATATATGCGGCTTCCACGTCGGCTTTGAGATCCATGACCTGGATATCAGCGCTGGGACCTGCTCCAATAATAATCGGAAACCCATCGTCAGCAACCGTGCGGTCACCCCTGTGGTTTCTGATTTTGTAAAGAATGTTCAAATTTCAACCTCACACTTGACGGCAACGCGTATCGGACCTTGCCCCGGTTTAATGATGATTTTCTTGCGGACATCTTGATATCCGTCCCGGGTTCCCACCACGGTATATGTGCCGGGCCTCAGGCTCAACTCCTGGCTCGCAAAGCGACCCAGTTTCCCAACTTTATAAACGGCAACATCCGTAAAATTATCGGATTCAAGAATAATTTTTACAGGGCTTTGAGCAGCGTCCACAAGCCGGGTGAGTTTGTCGAGTTGGTCTTTTAGTCGGGGGCCCTTTAAATCAATTTCTTCGATTTCGGCAATCAGCTGGATGGCATTGTCAAGCTGGCGATCTGATTCCAGGGCCGCGGGCTGTTTTAGAAAAAAGTTGATGCGCTTGTCGATGCGGATAAACTTCAGCGACCGTTTTTTTCCCAGTTCGGCAAACTGGACGTTGGGATCGATTTTAAGTGCCTGCTGGTAGGCGGTTAATGCCTGTTCCCAGTTTTCCGACTGTTCCGCAGCTACCGCTTTCTGGCGATACGTTTCGATGTTGGCGAGGCGGATGGACTGATCCACCTGGGCGAGCGCATCTTTCACTTCCCGGGAATTTGGTCTGAACGATTTTGCTTTCAGCAGTTTTACCCGCGCAAGCTCATAGTTGTTATTATGCAGGGCCGTCAGCCCTTCCGACATCAACGCCTGAAATTCACGATCGCTGATCTGCCCTTTAATCCGCGTCAACGCCTTCCGGGCTTCTTTAGACTCTGGATCCAGTTTCAGCGCCGCTTGATAATCGGCATGGGCAAAAGAAATATTCCCATCTTTTTCATGGCGTTTTCCCGACGCCATCAGCCGCATAACGGCATCTAATTTATCGGCGCGCTGCAGGCTTTGTTGGGCAGGTGCGTTGTCGGGATCAATCAACAGGGCGACATTGAATTTTTGCTGGGCAAGCTGAGCATTTCCTTGATCCAGAGCCGTCTGGCCTTCCGCCAGCAATTGTTTCAGGGTCGGCTCGACCCGTTCGGCTAAGACCTGCGCTTTGGCAGCGGCCGCCGCATATTTTCCGGCCGCTGCGATGTAATCGCTTTCGAGTAATAACCGATCTGCTTCTTCAGAAAGTTGCGTCATTTCACGATAGGCTTCGTTTCCCCATTGCGACACACCTTTGGCCTCCAACTCCTGTTTTAGCTGCATCAAGTCAGCAAGTTTTTGCTCCGCCTGTTTTTTTTCAGCAACAAGTTTGGCCGGATCCGGTGCCTTTTCGGGCAAAACCTCTGGTAGCGCTTGCGTCTTCTCTGGCGCCGCCTGATCTTGTTCGCTAACCGTTGGTTGTGCTTGAGTTCTTCCAGGGGGACTGCTTGCCAGATATTGCCACAGCCACAAACCGCCGGCTACCAGAAAAACGAATGTTGCGATCAGCATCAAACCTTTCACCAGGTTGCTGCGCGCACTTAAAGGTGCCCTTTTTCTAGCCATCCCCGGGGTTACACTGACCGGCGTAATGATCTCTGCTGGGCTTAAAACCGGCTTATCATCTGCCGGGCCGGCGTCAAACCCATCAGGCGGCTGGGTTTGATCGATCTGTTTGTTTCCCATGTGCTTCAAGCGGTCATCGATCTCCTGCATGCTGGCCGGACGTTCATCGGGCATCTTGGCCAGCATCTGTTCGATAAGATTCTCCAATGGCGGGGGAATGCTCGCATCGACAGCGACTTGGTTCAATTTTTGGTTGATCGGAGCAGGGATTTCATGGAGGATTTTATCACGGCTTATATCCGGATAAAACGGCGGATATCCGGTGAACAGTTCATAAAGCAACGCCCCCAGGGCATAAATATCATCAGACGGACTGGGTTGGCCGCCGCCGAGTTGCTGCGGGCTCATGCAAAACAACGAACCGCCGGACGTAATTTCCAGGGCATTGTGGCCGGATTTGAAAACACCGGCAATACCAAAATCAGTCAGCCGTGGCGTTTTTTGCCGGTCGAGTAAGATATTGCTGGCCTTGACATCTCGATGGACCAGCCCCAGGTCATGGGCATAACCCAATGCATTGATCACGGGTTTTATAAGCTTGATAATTTCAGCGGGATTGATGTGTTCGAATTGGCTGCGGTAAGTGGTCAGGTCCCGGCCGTCGATATATTCCATGGAGATAAATACCAGATCTTTAAATCGATGAAAATCAAAAACGCGAACGATATTTGGGTGGACAAGGCGACGGGTGTTCCGGCATTCATTTTTCAGCAAGTTAACACTGTCGGGCTTGGACGTTAGCTGCGGATTTAATATTTTTATGGCCACCTGGATCTCAAGCTCAAGATCCCAAACCAGCCAGACCTGTCCCATACCGCCTTCTCCGATCATTTCATGCAGGGAAAATCGGGAATGCAGGATTTGGTTTTTCTTTAAATTCAGCATAGCGTTATATGTATTCGCTTGAGACGGTTTGGTCTTTTTGGAGTACGATGTGCCTGTTTTTGAAGTACTATATGAAAAATTACGAAAATATGAAAGGCAGAGGTGCTCGATGAGGCCATTTTCGTGATAATCGGTACTTAAACCGTTAGCAGCCGGGTAGATGCGCATCATTCCCACTGCAAGATCAGTTGACAATCCGTATCAGAATGAGTGAAGCGTGTTAGCGTTTGATCAGGGTTTTTGGTTTTGATCCATATCCTGTTCTTCAGGAGAAGGTGCCGGTTCAAATCCGGTTTCGGCAAAATAGATTTGACGCAATAATTCTTTCCAGCGCTTAAACTGTTCCTTGGCAGTTCCGGTCAATTCGTATTGCTTTCCTTCAAACTCCATTATTACAGGTTGCATCTCATTACCAAATGAATCACTGAGTTCTTCAATTGCCGCCGAGTGAATTTCGGCCTCCTTTGAAACATTCCAGCCACTGATAATCACCTGCCCTCCGACGATCGCCATTGCGGGTGCGAGGACCCGCGCAGTGCCGGAATCTCTTGAGCCTGCCGCAATTGCCCCTGCAATCAACAAAGCGCCGATGAGTTGCTTGGTTAAGGCTTCGCGTTTGATTTTCTTGTAGGCTTTACGTTCGGTTAAATTCAGCTTGCGCCAATTTTCATAAGACGGCCACATGTCATTATAAAACCGTTCATATTGATTATTCAGGGTATCGACATACATGTATTCACGCTCTCTGATTTTCAACAGGCGCTCTATCATGGGGTCATTGTCCGCCGGCAGGCGTTTAACGCTTAAGCGGCCTTTTTTATCCCTGGCAAGATAACCTTCAAATGCATCCGGTGCAAACTCCTGTGCGAATTTTAGCTTGGAGACGGTGCGGATCGTTTCAATTTCCGAAGGGCTTAGCTTCATTTTGAATCTGGCCATATCATTGGCGATGGCATTGTACAGATCCTGATATGCATCTTTTTCACCCGCCCGGTTGCCCGCGTAAATGTACTCTGACGCTTCAGCGCTATATTTCTTTTTGAACCATCTTTTACCGGAGGCTTCCACCACATCGATCTCTAAAGCTAAGATTTCTCCGTTTGACTCGATGATCTTGCCTTTTACCAACAGGTCCACACTGTTGGTTTCAGCCGGAATTACCTGGATGGCACCCCAATGACCGCTCTGCTGCAGCGTATTTTTTAAGTGATAGGGAATAAAGTGGCTTTCGGCTTTTCTGATATTCGCATTGGTTCCTTCTTTTTCGGCTTTCTTCGGTGTAATTTCCTCACTTTCAAAGACGAGGATTCCGACATCCATGAGCTGGTTTTCGGGAATTTCCGCTTTGGCGTGCTCAATCGGAGTGGGATTCACCCTATACGCGCTGTGCGTGGCACAGCCCGTAAAGACAAGGATGGAACATAAAAAACAGATGCATTTGAAAATGCTGGATTTCATTTTCGATTAATCCTCACGCAACGCCGTAAAGATCGCTAAGAATTTTAAACAAATTTTTTCTCGGTGTCTTTAGGTTTCTGCGAGAAAATTCGAGTTTTCAGTCGTGGTGAATTATACTAAAATATAAAGCCTTGTGTTTACTGTTGCGTGTTTTTCTTATACTCTTCGTATTCTTTCCACAGCTTTTCTTTTAGCTCGGGGTCGGTTTCGTTTTCAGCCGCCTCCCGCAGCTGACGGGCAACGATATCGTCATCTTCTTTGCTGTACCGACTTCCTCGATCGCCGGTGGGTCCCTGGCCCTCGCCTTTGGCCCGATCGCTGGAAACCGCCGCATCATCTTCGTCACCCTGTTCCGCCGGTGTTCCCTTCTCTTTGCTGGATGCGTCCTTTTCGCCGGCTTCGCCCGGCTGACCTTTCTCGCCTTGCTCGCTTTGCTCTGACCGATCATCGGACGATTCGGATTCTGCGGTGCCCAGATCCACGCCTTTTTCTTTCAGGCGTTTGGCGGCTTCGGCTGCTTCTTGCGCCAGGTCTCGCATTTTAGCGGCGGATTCGGTTTCGATGCTCTCCATTTCCTTTAGCAGCATCGCGTCAAATTCGTTTAGCGATGCGCTTAACTGTCGATCCAACTCCGTTACCTGGTCCCGGGTTTGTTCTTCGGGAATTGTTGGATCTGATCGTTTTTTTGGCTCACCGGCGGCAGTCGATTCGGAAGCCTCTTTGCCCGGCGAATGCCTGGCGTGAGCAGCCTCCATTTTTTCTACGATTTTACGGTTTTCAGCGACCATGGCCCGGACGCGTTCATGGTAGGTTTCATAATTGCGAATATCCTCGGCCGAGGCATTGCCCGATTTTTTGAGCTGTTGAAGTTCAGCAGCAATCCGTTTCTCAGTGGCCTGGCTGACGCGTAAATCATCTCTGGCTTTTTCCAATTTGGCTTGCGATGTTTGGGGGCGTGATGGGCTCCTTTTACTCAAATTTTGATCGGTTTTTTCGGGTCCGGTTTCGATCGCACCCGGCGAAGCGGTTTGACTGGCCTGGGATTTTTTCTTTGGTTCTTGGGTTTGAGGCGCGGTCTCTTCCGGCGTGGCCGTCTGGCTGGGTTTCGATTTTTCCTGCCCTTCCGTTTGCACGGCGTCCGTCGATTCGGATGGCATCGCAGGGCGGGCCTCGGGAGTTTCTTGTTTTTCCTGTTTCGGGGGCGCAGGTGCGCTTGGCGTAGGCGTGGTCTTGCAGGCCATAAAGCCGAGACCGGCCCAGGTGACGAAAATAAAAATTAAAGATTTCATTTTAGATAAAGAAATCATCGAAACCTGTCATCAAAAGTAAATAATTACAGTGTCTAACATAAGATTTTGCCAAATGGGTGTCAAGCGAAGAACATATGTGTTCTGCCATGATACCATTAGACCCGTAATTGATAAGTTTTGTTTACACATAAAAAACCCGAGAATGAATCTCGGGTGTGATGACAGGTGCGGGGAAAGAGGGTTTC
>JASFGZ010000329.1:0-5740 GCA_050123495.1 Desulfobacterales bacterium | reverse complement strand
GATCAAATAATGGTGAATTCTTCAATTCCATCATAAAACCCGCCAATGCCGCTTCCAGCGACAGGCGGTCGCCCTCAACAATCCCTTCCAGAATCAAAATCTTAGGCAGAGGCGCTGCCTTTTTCTTCTTGCCTTTATCTTCTTCTGGCGACTTCTTCTCAGGCAATGGCCCCAGCTGGGTCGAAATGCTCAGCAGTCGGATATTTGAGGGCGTTAAATTGACAACCTCACCAATTACCGCTAGGTTCAGATATCTTTTGCCGATCGCTTGGTCGGCCCTGTTCTTTTTTCGAATTTCTTCGACCAGTTTCAGAATTAAATTTTTATCAATTCGAAGATTGTATGCTTCCAGGTGCTGCTGCAACTGCTCTTTTTGGTCACCCTTATCCCGAATTAACCGTTCCTGCCAGAACGATAATCCCACGCAAACTGCCATTGCCAGCAGAAAAGCGACAAATACACCGCGATTGATGCGTTGATTGCGAATGCTATGGCGCTTGTCTTTATATGTGAATAAAAAGTTGGGTGTTCGAGAATTATCCGCCAGGGCCATGCCCATCGCCGGCGCAAAGGAGCTCTGTTCCGAAACTGAGTCCGGAACCGGCACATGCGCCAGAAAGTTGCCGCTTTCAGAAAACGGGTTCAGCACCTCGGTGGGCATCCCCAGCTCTTCTCCGATATAGTTAAGGATTCGCTGATGGGGACTTACGCCGCTAGAAATATATATTTTGCTTACCCGGGCATTTTCATAGTTCAATGCATAATGACGGATGGTCCGTTCAACCTGCCGTATCAGCCGCTCTAAAGCCGGCTGGATCATGCTAAATATTTTATTTTCATTGATGCTCAGCTTTTTTCCCATTACATCTGTGGGGGTCGAACCAGGGATGTAGCCGAAAAAATACTGCTGGGCGAGTTCCAGATCGAGTTTAAGTTTTTTCTTTACCGATCGTATCCTGCCGACCTCTTCATCGGGAGCGATAACCAGTGAGAGCCCTTTACGGCCCCCTTCGATTTCTTTGCGCAGGCCTTCCATCATGGTTCGTACACCGGCCTTGATGCCCCGCGACAGCATCAGGTTGCCGCCTGAAAAAATGTCAATCCGTGACCAGTCACGTCCGATATAAAGACTGGATACATGCTGGTCAGGTATTTCCAACCGATTCGCCCGCAGCAGGGTTTGAAAAGCAAATGGGACGATCGATATACCCGATAAGGGGAAACCGGACTTTGCAAATGTATTTTTTAAGGCGATGACCTCATCAACCGGCGCGGTATATGCGAGCACATCAATTTTAACGGATTGCTCATCCTGCACCTCGCCCAGTATCTCAAAATCAAATACCTTTTCTTTTTCATCAAAAGCGGATTCTCTTTGGTAGCTCCAATAGATGGTGTTGGGAATTTGCCTGGGAGGGACTTTCGGAATTCGAATCTGACGGGTTTCCACCCGGGCCGATGAGATCGTACACCAGATATCAGCACTTTTTGCCGACCCGCGGAACTGCGCCAGAGTGGGCCTCAAGAACGTGTGAAATTCCGGGTTTTCTCGCGGGATTTCCGGATCAAATGGAACTCGGCGATATTCGAGCATTTCGTAGCTTTGATCCGCAACCCGTCGGATTTTTACCAGTTTCAGATCATCATAACCGATATCGACGCCAACAGTTACATTTTTTTTGAATGAGATTGAGCTGCGAAAAAGAGATTTCAGACCGCCGGATGCACGTTTGGATGACTTGCCGGAGTCTGCAAACTCTTCTTCGCGGTCGGTGCGGATTAGATCAAGAAGTCTCTCCGTGGAAGAAATCTCATCGAGTTTGGCCAAAACTACTCTCCCCTCTAAACAGTTTGCACCAGCTATCTTTAAGCCTGATGAACACGCAATCGTCTCTTATCCGCGCGGATGTGGAAGTTTTAAAATTAAAAGCAGTCAGGGAGTAAAGCGGATCATATTTCCCTGGAGAGTCTGTATCCGCTGCTTAAAGCCTTTGCTATGACGGTGGTGTGAGTAAAACGGCACGCTTTGTCCGAGTTTAATATATGGGGAAGTAATTCATCCGACGCAACCTCACCTGGTCTCTGCGTCTACTGTAAACCCAGCACGCTTCCCCGGCGGATCCGACGTGCCCTAAAAATTTATCTTCTTATTTTAATCGCCATCAAATTTTGACGAACAATTAGTAACTACATTAATTAATTCATAAAATTAATTTTTTGTCAAGAAATAACCTTGCACAGAAATCAGCTGTTTCGGAAGATCTGCAAGCCCATACAAAATTGGATGTGTGCGCTCCGGTTCTGCTTGAATTCGGGTACTCTGGAGAACACCGAACCGTGTTACTCCAAACAAAAAAATCTATAAACTCAAAGGATTATACGTTTCTTATCGGAATTTTATTAAAAAGTGGCCCCTCCCCGATTTTTCATCCCTTAAAATCCCAGAACACAGAACCGGATCTGCCGGTTCGATCACATCAACTGAATATGGCCTTGCATGCCGGTGGGTAATTCTATCGCGCAATTATTACAATTTATGTAGATTCAAACTTTCAAAAATTGGAACTAATCAGAAGGGATTTTATAGCGCGGGCTCATTCGGCGATCGTTACCGTTACGCCGATCCTGTCCATTTCGTCTTTCAGGGATGTACAAGGTGTAGGAATACTTCCGACGATCCCCCCCGGAGCGTCTCCCTCCGTTGTCCGTTGATGTGGACTTTTGACCTTTTTCGCGCATAGCGCTGCTCATTAAATCGTCCATTTTTAATTTTAACCTTGGTGGGTTGAGCCGCTTACTGTTTCTGTGCAACTTCTAAATGAGGTCTTTAGTCGTATATTATAAAGCAATTTTTATTCCATAGGGCTCAATTTTAGTGCGAAAAATTTATCGACGGGGGTATTTGTTTATATTAGCTGTAAGTTCAGAAAGATAGGATATCATTCCCGCTGCGCGGATTGACATTGCCTGAGCAGGAAAGCAGTTAATCCGCCCCAATAGGAAGTGCTTTACCCAAAGATGTGAAAAAAGGTTCAGGGGTTAATCGATTGTGGAATTCGGATTGCGGATTGCGGAATGTTGAGATTAGCCACAAACCGGTGATGAGCAACCAGCAGTTGGAAACCGGCCTGCGACGGATTCATTAGAGTCGTAGCCCCGAGGCTGACACCTGAAATGACATTATTTGGACAAACTGGAACCAACGCTATTAAAAAAACAAAGTCGGAACGATGTTTTTATTGGGTTTTCCAAACCGGGTGCTACGCACCCGGTTCCACCCGCAACGATTGGGGCACTTCGCGCCCCTGTATTTTCCCGCCTATGGCGGTAAAATCCAAGCCACTCGCTGTGCGGGTGGTCGTTGACTCCGCAATCCAAAATCCGCAATCCGAAATCGGGGAACTAATCACTTACATCCGGTGGTTGTTCGATGCTGAGGTCTTTAATTTTGTATAGAAGGGTTTTATAACTGATGTTTAGAATTTTGGCAGCCTTGCTGCGGTTCCAGCCTGTTTTTTCGAGAACATAGGAGATTACTTCTCTTTCGACACGATCCAGTGCTTTTTTCCTGACCTTTTTCAGTGATAATGATGATAGATTGGGTGTTTTGTCTCCATTGAGCCCCCAGAGGTCAACCGGTATCGAAGGTTTAGCGCCGGCCGTTTGAAATTCAGGACCGGGCTGCTGGCGGGCGCCCGAATTTAGAAGGTCGTCAATCGTTTCTTCGCCCTCACCTAAAATCATAATGCGTTTTAACACATTTTGAAGCTCTCTTACATTCCCTGGCCAATGGTAGGCGGCCATTTTTGTTATGGTCCTCTGCCCCGGGTGCTGGAGTTTCTTGTCGCCAAACATGTTGGTGTATTCTTTGATGTAGTGTTCGATCAGATGCGGGATGTCTTCGGGTCGGCTGCGGAGTGGTTCAATATGTATTTTGATCGTGCTGAGTCGGTAATACAGGTCTTCTCTGAATTCTCCGTTTCTCATGTCCTGCTCGAGCTCGTGGTTGGTGGCGGCAATTACCCAGGTATCTGTCGTTACCGCTTTTTCAGATCCCAGCGGCGTAAAATCGCCGCCTTGAAGCACATGCAAAAGCTTGGACTGCAGCGGCAGAGACATGTCTCCAATCTCGTCTAGAAATAAGACCCCGCTATGGGCCTGTTCGAACTTCCCGCGTTTTCGGCGTTCCGCTCCGGTAAAGGCGCCCTGTTCGTATCCGAACATTTCGCTTTCAAGCAGGGTGTCCGGTAAAGCGGCGCAGTTTACTTTCACAAACGGCTTACCGACCCGGTTCGATTTCTGATACAGGCACTGCACGATAAGTTCTTTGCCAACGCCTGTCTCTCCATAGATAATGGTGTTCAGACCCGTATCGGCAATTTGGTCGATAAGCGCCTTTATTCTTTGAATATTCTGGCTTACGCCGATTAACGATTGTTCCATTTGCACACGTGGTAAATTCCTGGCTAGCGGGTTTGCTTGAGATTACGATTTGAACCGTTCAGCTTTTCTTAGAAAGCGGTAAAATCCGGGACTGATTATCAAATCCCACGGCCATGCCTTCGTTATCGGTTCGCAGCACTTTCCCGGAAGCTTTGATCCAGGCTTTCTGGGCACCTTGCTTCGTTCGTCCTTCCAGCGTAAGGATCATGTCCACGCAAACCTTGGATCCGACCGGAAGCGGCCTGTCGGTCATCAGAAATGCGCCACACATTGAGATATCTCTTGTGACCAGACTTTCGGCTTCGTTTTGTGAGCCGCTGCCGGGTAATGAAACAAAGGCTTCCAGTTGAAGGTCGAATCTTTCCACCGTTCTTTTTTCAATCACTGTCACATTCCTTTACGTTTTCAAGAAAAACGGCCGAAAGGATAACCAAAGGTTTAGCAGCTAAACCGCCCCACACGATCTATTTAATCAATTGGGGTTTGATTTAATCCTAATAGCCTTAAATTTAGTTTTTGACAACAATAAACTACTACAAAATCTAATTTTAAAAATCAATCAGGCAAACGTATTATTTTTATATTAGAAAAATACGCCGGAAGGGTTAGAAAAGTACTACCTCCATTGAGGGCAAGCCCACAATGGGAGGTTAATCGTTACTCGTTAATGGGTGAATATTCGATCCGGGAGTCCTGCAAAGAGTTTAATGCAGGTACTTGGGCGGATTTGTCAAGACAAATAACCAGTAACGAATATCACCTACAAGTGTTTTGCGGCCCACAGAGCGGCTTGGAGGCGGTTGGGAACCTTAATTTTGTTATAAATATTATAAAGGTGCGTTTTGACCGTATTTCGACTAATATTCAGCTTTTCGGCGATCTGGGTGTTGCTGATCCCGGAAGCAATCAAAATGAGGATTTCCCTTTCCCTGGAAGTCAATAGGCCCCTGCGTTCCAGCGCAAATTCACCGTCGTCATTGGAGTCCAGTAGGCATTTCATCAGGTCCTTGCGGGAGTACCACAACTCACCATTCAAAATAGCCGGCACGCCCTTTGCGAGGTTTGGCAGGGGGTCGCTGTTGTAAAAGATTCCCCGGACGCCTCTTTTAACCAGATCATTTCCAAAAGGCTGACCGGTGGGCATATTAAAAATAGCGATATAGTATCCCTTGGTGCCGGAATCGGAAAAAGATCGAATTGTGGACCATAAGCTTGTTAGATCATTGCCGAGACAATCCAGAAGAATTAGGCTGGTCTTTTCATCAGGAGGGCCGGAAAATGATTCGGCATTCAAATT
>JASFGZ010000328.1:0-5795 GCA_050123495.1 Desulfobacterales bacterium | reverse complement strand
TGGCCCCAAAATGGTTTCAGGTGTCACGAAGATACAGAGGACAGAGCACAGAAAACAGATAACAGATGACAAAGGGAATGCTGTTTTCTGTCATCTGACTTCTGTCATCTGTTATCTGACACCTGACACCTGAACACTGACACCTAATTTTTGAAGGAAACGAAAAAGAGGCACTTATGGTAATTGAAGTAAAAATTCCCAGCGTGGGCGAATCCGTAACAGAGGCCTTGCTGGCCCAGTGGTTTAAAAACGATAGCGATATGGTTAAAAAAGACGAGCCGCTTTTTGTTATTGAAACCGACAAAGTCACTTTAGAGGTCGTCTCCGAGGCCGAAGGTGTACTCTCCATTCAGGTTCAGGAAGGCGAAACCGTCGCTATCGGCGCTGTGGTCGGCAGCATTGACACAGCGGCTGCGCCGAAACCTGCTGAACCCCCTTCGGCTTCCGAAGCACCTGAAATAAAGGAAACCCAACCGCCAGCCGCAACGCCTGTAGAACCGCAGGAGCCGGCCCCTGAAGCCCCCGCACCGCAACCGCCTCCGCCGCAACCCGTATCCGCTCCGGATCGACCGTCGATGGGTTCGGATGACCTGGCGCCTTCTGTGCGCCGGCTGATCGCTGAAAAAAATCTGGATCCGGCCCAAATTGCCGGAACCGGCCCTGCCGGGCGCATCACCAAAGGAGATGTGATTTTATTTCTGGAAGGGATGCAGGTACCGCCAGCAGCGCCGGCCCCGGGCGATGATACGGTTCAAAAACCTGCCGAAACCCCGCCGCAGCCATCAGCTGGAACATCAAAGGCCGGCGAAGAAGGGATCACGCGCAAACCGATGAGCCCGATCCGCCAGCGGATTGCCTCGCATCTGCTGAATGCCAAGCAAAATACCGCCATGCTGACCACCTTTAACGATATCGATATGACGCGGGTGCTGGCACTGCGGGCTCAGTTCAAAGACAGTTTTAAGAAAAAATACGGCATCTCGCTGGGCATGATGTCCTTCTTTATCAAAGCCTGTGTGGAAGCGCTCAAGGAATTTCCTGAAGTCAATGCCTTTATCGATGATAAAGACATCGTCTACCATCATTATTATCATATCGGTGTTGCGATCGGATCGGAAAAAGGGCTGGTGGTTCCTGTCATTCGTCATGCCGATCAGCTTAACTTTGCCGAGCTGGAACAGGCCATTGTCGATTTTGTCAACAAAACTAACGAAAATCGCCTGGAGCTGTCCGATCTTGAAGGCGGCACGTTTACCATCAGCAACGGCGGCGTTTTTGGTTCCCTCTTGAGCACACCGATATTAAACATGCCTCAGAGCGGAATTTTGGGGATGCACCGCATCGAAAAACGGCCCATCGCCATTGAGGATCAGATGGTGATCCGGCCCATAATGTATGTTGCGCTTAGTTACGATCACCGCATCATTGATGGTCGTGAAGCCGTCACCTTTCTCAAGCGCATTAAAGAATGTATCGAAAACCCGGAACGGATTATGATGGAGATTTAATTATGGCTCCAGATAGCACCTATGATGTGATCATTGTCGGTAGCGGACCCGGAGGGTATGTGGCAGCCGTGCGCGCCGCCCAGCTGGGTTTGAAAGTCGTCTGTATCGAAAAAGCAGCTCGTCTGGGAGGCGTTTGTCTCAATGTCGGGTGTATTCCCAGTAAAGCCCTGCTGGACTCAAGCGAATATCTCCAACTGGCTAAAAACCAGTTTGCCGATCACGGCATCAAAACAGGCCGCCTCAGTTTTGATATTGCCGTAATGATGGCTCGCAAGGAAAAAGTGGTACAGGACCTGACTGAAAATGTCCGCAGACTTCTTGAAGGCAACAAGGTGGAAATCATTCAGGGCACCGCCCGCCTGGCGGGAGCGGATCAGGTAAACGTCGAATCCGATTCTGGTTCCGGGGAAAAAAAGCAAACGACCACCTTGACGGCCAAGGCCATTATTTTGGCCACCGGCAGTGAAACCGTGCCCTTGCCCGACCTGCCTTTCGACGGCAGCCGGATCATCAGCTCGACGGAGGCCTTAAAATTGGACACCGTACCCAAACACTTAGGTATCGTGGGCGGGGGTTATATCGGACTGGAGCTGGGATCGGTTTGGTTGCGACTGGGCGCCAGGGTGAGCTTATTTGAAATGCTGCCTAAAATCGCCACAGGACTTGACGGGCAGGTAGGGCGCAAACTGCAGCGGGTTCTTAAGCGCCAGGGATTTAAATTTTTTATGAATTCGAAAGTAACGCAGGCAAAAGTGTTAACCAAAAACATTAAGGTCGAGCTGGAAGCCAAAGGCAAAAAAGAGACGGTAACCTGTGATAAGTTACTGATATGCGTGGGCCGGCGTCCTTTAACCCGTGATCTGGGTTTGGAAGAGGTCGGAGTGGAAACCGATCCGGAAACCGGATGCGTAAAAGTGGACAGTGCTTATCGCACCAACATCCCTTCAATTTATGCTATTGGCGATCTGATTCCCGGACCCATGCTGGCCCACAAGGCCTCGGCAGAGGGTATCGCCATAGCCGAAATCATTGCCGGGCGCCCGGGTGAAGTCAATTACGATGCCATGCCGTCGGTCATTTATACCTGGCCGGAAGTGGCCAGTGTGGGGTTGACCGAGGAGCAGGTTAAAGAACGCGATATCCCCTACTGTGCGGGGACCTATCCATTCACCGGCGCCGGACGTGCCCGCTGCATGGGAGAAACGGAAGGATTTGTCAAGGTCCTTGCCCATGAAAAAACCGATCGGGTTTTAGGGGTGCACATTATCGGACCCCGGGCGGCGGATATGATTGCCGAGAGTGTGCTGGCGGTGGGATTTGGGGCCAGCTCGGAAGATATTGCCCGCACGGTACACGGGCATCCGACATTTGCCGAGGCCCTGCAGGAGGCCGCCATGGCGGTTCAGAAATGTTCGATCTACGCCTCATAAGGTTTGAGCGCCTTGTTCTGTTGCCCGTTTGCCGTTTTAAAAAATAGATCATGCTTAAAGTAAGTGCCTAAAGTGAGCTAGAGTGACTAAAGTGACTAAAGTTAGGGAATTCTACCGTTTTTATTAAAAGATGGAGCGGAGCGATACCACAACTTTAGTCACTTCAAACTTTAGTTCACTTTAGGCACTTTTTTTAATTAGTTCTAATCCTCTTCAAAGAGTGGTGTGCTGATATATCTTTCTGCCGGACTGGGAATGATGACCACGATGGTTTTACCACCGGAGTCAGGACGCTTGGCCACTTCAAGGGCCGCCTTAACCGCCGCACCGGATGAGATGCCGCAAACAATGCCTTCCAGTTTGGCCAGTTGGCGCGAGGTTTCAAAGGCGTCATCGTTGGATACGGTCACGACATCGTCCAGCAGGGATTGATCCAGTACCTCAGGGACAAAGCCGGCTCCGATTCCCTGGATTTTGTGCGGTCCTTTTTGGCCGCCGGAGAGCACCGGAGAATCGGTAGGTTCCACCGCGATGGCTTTAAAAGACGGCTTGCGCGGTTTGATGACCTGCGATACCCCTGTAATGGTGCCGCCGGTGCCGACACCGGCGATCAGGATGTCGACCCGGCCTTCGGTGTCCCGCCAGATTTCTTCAGCGGTTGTTTCCCGATGAATTCTAGGGTTGGCCGGATTTTTAAACTGATTCGGCATAAAAGCGCCTTTTTCAGATTCAAGTATCTCCTGAGCCTTCTCAATGGCTCCCGGCATGCCATTGGCCCCGGGCGTTAAAACCAGCTCTGCGCCCATGTGGGTTAAAAGCTTGCGCCGTTCGATGCTCATCGTATCCGGCATCGTCAGGCAGAGGCGATAATCTTTAGCGGCGCAGATAAAGGCCAGCGCAATGCCCGTGTTCCCGCTGGTCGGTTCGACGATAAGCGTTTTTGAGGTGATCGAGCCATCTAACTCCCCGGCTGCGATCATCGAGGCCGCAATGCGGTCTTTCACACTTCCGAGGGGATTAAAAAACTCCAGTTTGGCAAATATTTCGGAATCCACATCCTCATTAATTCGATTCAGTTGAACCAATGGTGTCGCGCCGATGGTACTGCTGATGATGGAATGATATTTCATAGCTGACCCCCTTAAAAAAACTTCGTTTTTTTAATGTGCTGCTTTGAGCGACTGCCTTACCTGCTTCTGATTTTTCGACTTATAGATAAGTCGCGGTTTCTCGATGAAAACGGTCGTATCGGGCGGAACCGACTCCGTCAACCATACATTACCCCCGATGACCGAGCGTGCGCCGATAACCGTCTCGCCCCCCAGAATCGTTGCACCGGAATATATGATGACATCATTTTCAATGGTGGGATGACGTTTCATGCCTCTGAAGTCATCACTGCCGTCTTTGGGAATAGATAAAGCACCCAGAGTTACCCCTTGATAGATTCGGACATTGTCCCCAATTTCAGTGGTTTCACCGATCACCACGCCGGTTCCGTGATCAATCACGAAACTTTTCCCGATTTTGGCGGCCGGATGAATATCGATACCGGTAACGCTGTGCGCGTATTCGGTCATAATCCGGGGCAACAACGGCACACCGAGGTTCACCAGAAGATGGGCAATCCGATAAACGGTGATGGCCAATATCCCCGGATAGCTGAAAATAACCTCATCATAGCTCTGGGCGGCTGGATCACCGTCGTAAGTTGCGCGCACATCGGCTGCCAGTGATTTTCGAAGGGCCGGAATCGCTTCTAAAAACTCAAGGGACAGCCGATATCCTTGCTGATCACATTCGCTGCAGGGTTGATCATACCGCAAACAGTCATGCCGGATGCTGTGGCAGATCTGTTCGGAGAGAAGATCAAACAGGGAAGTCGCGGATTGTCCCACGGCGTATTTCAGATTCACCGGATCAACTTTATCCCTGCTGAAATACCCCGGGAATAGGATCTCTTTTAGGCGGTTAAGGATGTCAATGACGCTTTCTTTGGATGGAATCGGTTCATAATCAATATGCATGTAGCACTCCTGATCGCTGCAGCTCTCAACAATGCCTTCGGCAATCTCTGGTAAACGGGCTTTGACCGAGCTTAGATCCTGGAAATCTATTTTGCACATATCTTGTTTTTTTCGTTCCATCTTTGGCTGACCTCTTATTTTGTTAGATAATTAAATTGCAACCTATCTTAAAAATGCCTCTGGCGCACACGGGTTGAAACCGTTACCCCGTTGGCCGGTAAAAAATAAAATCAAACATATTTCCAATTATTACGGGCAAACCGGGTAAACCGGCAACCGGCAAACCTGATTACGTGATCTACTATTTTTGAAATAGGTTCAAGCTGTTAACAAAAAAGCAGAACGGCTTCATCCGCTCTGCTCTTTATTGGTAAACCGCTTTACAAAAATAAGGCTAACACAATAATCACCGGACTGGATTTAAAACTGCAGTACAGCCGCCATGGCATCTTCATATTTTTTCTTCATCGCAGTTTGCGTTTCTTCAACCTCTTTTTTCTGGGGACCGAAGTCCGCCGGACATTCGGTCTGCAGCGTATTGACGATTCGTTCGATGTCTTCGATATGTTTATGCAAACCCTCCACCTGGGCGGAAAGTTTATCCTGGTCGGCGCCGCGAAGCTTATCGACTTTACGGACCATGTCATACATTTTCGTCTTCCATGCCTTAAGTTCGATTTCAATGGATCGACAATAATCTTTTACATCCATTAGTGCCTCCTTTCACAGATTCTTCAAAGATTAGAAAATCTTTATTGTTAAAAAACTCCAAATTAATTATCCGGAGAAATATGCAATGCGGCCATTTGAGTGGCGTGTATAATAAGCTA
>JASFGZ010000327.1:0-5796 GCA_050123495.1 Desulfobacterales bacterium | reverse complement strand
AACCTGAGTGCAAAGAAATGTCAACGCTCCTTTTAAATAGTTGGGTGTTTTCCAACCGGGTGCTGTGCACGCGCATCAACGGTTACAGCGTGTTACTTGCACCGACTTAAGGCACTGCCGTGCCTTTGTGTTTTCCCGCCTATGGCGCTAAAATCCAGGCCATCCACTCTGCGGGTGGTCGGTGACGCAATGCCATGAACTGTATCGGGAAGGTAAGAAAAAGGAGGCTTGATTTTGATGGTGGCCCGACCATATTCAGATCCCAACGCGCCTCCTCATATTCTTTTTAGATTCTCTCTGAATATCAAAAATTAACCTGTTGAAACGAGTCGGTTTATTATATGGTTTCAGTTAATTATAAAAAGATCTTCATAATTTTTTAAAAATCTAATCCATAATTTACGCATGTCAAGAGGATGAAATTTGATTTTTTCATAAGAAAAACATCAATTTTCCAACCATTTGAACGATCGGCTCCAACGTGATAATAGACTCTTTCTATACGCAATTAGAGGATAATTACTTTTAAGGATCTTAGATGAACCTTTTGGATTTAGATACCGTTGATGCCCTCTTGGAGCGGCCTCGCTTATTAACGAAACAGATTGGTGACAGGCTCCATATTCATAACAGCCGTCAATCGATTTTTTCGATAGAGGGTGCAGATCTGGCAACCGCTTCGGCGGTATTGTTTTTGCTGGGCCGGCAGCCGGGGAAAGCAAATCATCCAGAGGAGCTCTGTTTAATTTTAAACAAGCGATCAGCGAACGTCCGCCAGTCGGGAGATTTGTGTTGCCCCGGGGGCAGCGTAAGCCCGCATCTGGATGCCGTTTTGGCAAAGCTATTAAGATTGCCGACGTTGCCTTTGGCACGCTGGCCGTTTTGGCGCGGCTGGCGCAAGCGACAGCCGCACAATGCGAATTGGTTGCGGTTTCTGCTTGCAACCGGTTTGCGTGAAAGCGTGGAGGAGATGCGGCTGAATCCTTTTGGCTTAAAATTTTTAGGCCCTTTACCGCCGCAGCATCTGGCCATGTTTCAACGGATTATCTATCCGATGGTGATCTGGGTCACCAGGCAAAAACGGTTCTATCCGAACTGGGAAGTTGAAAAAATCGTTTCTATTTCCTTGCGTGATTTTTTCAATCCGGCCCAATATGCCCGCTATCGTTTGAGAATCGAGACCCCTTCAACAGGCGAATATGTGAATACCTTTCCGTGCTTTAGATATGAAAAAGACGACCAAGCCGAGATCTTATGGGGCGCTACCTTTCGCATTACGATGGTTTTTTTAAATATCGTCTTTGGTTTTTCACCGCCTGATTTTGATTCCCTTCCCGAGATCAGAGGCCATTTGAGCCGGGTGTATCACTCGAATACATCAGATTGATCCGGGTTGCCCATTGTCCCTTAGCCCCTCCACCAATTTGGTCACCAAACAAAAAAGGGGTTATCGATAAAACCATAACCCCTTGATTTTTCTGGTAGGCGGTACTGGATTTGAACCAGTGACTTCTACCGTGTGAAGGTGTTTCTTATTGAAATCATTATAAAAAACGATATAATAACATAATGATATCCAGAATGGCCATATCAAAATGCTTTTTTCCCAACAGGGCTCTTGCTCCTTCAAAGTTGGAACCCTTTGTGACATCGCCCATGGAAAATAATTCGCCCAAATTTTTAAGAATATCAGGCTCATCATCAACGATGAAGATGCGTTTGCACTCTATCCGGATCTTCACTTCTGCCATGCTAACGTCGCCAAGCCCGTGAAAATAAATCAAGGACTCTCCCGTTTGCAAAGATATTTTTCGCTTTCATCCGACTAAACGAACCAAACGGACTGATCTCCTGCTTTAAAAACCAGCCTCTATTGTGAAATACGGGTCAGTTTTTTTTAGACCTGACAACAGAACGGGCCATCCTGTCCAGCTTGAAGATGGTGTTGAATTCCATATTCTTGCTGATCCAGAGTTTCTTGTTGATAACCGAATCGGTAATGGCGCCCCTATAAGCCAGGCCGTCCAGCAACGTATTAGGATCTTCGCAGACCATGACAAAATCCGGTGATGCAGGCTTTTCCTCTGATATTTTTATATCACCATCATCGATGAGGATGGCAAACTGACCGCCAAGGGTCTTCACCATTATATCCCGTTTCCAGCCTTTAATGTCTTTTCGGGCCCGTTCATTGACGTTCATTTCTTCAACGATCGAAGTCATCTCCTTGAGGGCCTTATTAAACACAGCCACATCATCCTTGCCCGGCTCGGGCAATATGGGCTCCACAGGAGACTCCCAGTCAATCTCTGATTCCTGGAGCCCTTTTTTCTCAATCTGATCCTGCGTGAGTTCTGACGTGGAAACACAAAATACGTCCGTCATCTCTCCATGGCGTTTATCTCTGAAAACAAGTTTCACTTCCGTTCCTTTGGTAATGATTCCCGGTACCAAGATGCCCGTGGTAGTATAGAGATTCACACTCAATGCCGTATCCGCCTTTCTAAATATTACCCGGCCTCGGCCATAGGGCGCCATATGCTGAAACAGAGCGGTGGCAAAATATGTGATAGGCGGGGTGCTGTTCATGACACCGACCTGTTCCACTTCTATCAGTTTAGTGGAGGCGAAATTGCAGTCTGGACAGTGGGTCAGAAAAGGAGGCACCCGGACTAGTCCGCATTGGGCGCATTTACATCCAAGAAGTTTCTTTTCCTCCCTGAGAGCAATAAAAAACGGGGAGAGTTCCCCCTTGGTCCTGCGATAAAACGTGTACATGGCATCGTTGGCAATCAGATAGTCCTTGCCCTCAATGGTTTCGATCTGGGAACCCACATCGGGAATATACTTTGAAGGAATCACTTTCTCTCTTTCTATCGTCATCATCTGCTCCCCCTCTTCCTATTGAAGTTCAAAGATTTGGCATGCGGTGTACTGGGCAATGGTGCTTCCGGTTCCATGAACAAGGGCCGTGTTAAGCTTTCTTTTGATTAATTCATTCCTAGCAGACCATGCGGACATGATGTTACTGGCCCCCACAGCATGGCCACAATAGATCAGGCCTCCACATGGATTGACCAGATATTTTCCCCCGGGCGTCATGAGATCCTCTTTGATCAACGAATCGGCCCTGCCCAACGGGACCAGACCGAACTCGGCCATACTGATCTCCAGCTGATGTACAAAGGCATCGTGCAGTTCTACGATTTGGATCGACTTTGTTGGATCTTCAATACCAGCCATCTCATAGGCCCGGTGTGAAGCTTGGTAATCGGACAGGATTCTGGGCATATCCTTCTGGCTTTTCCCTGCAAAGGAATGCTCATTGGCTTCCCCCAGCCCCGTGATCCACACAACTGGCTTCCCACTATTCTTGGAAATGGCTTTGGCTGTTTCTTCTTCAGCCATGATGAGGGCGGCTGCCCCTTCCGAATAGACACAAATCTCCAACTCCCTGAAAGGATAGGCCACCAGTCTGGAGTTTAGCACCTCTTCGGGGGTGACCTGGTCAAATTGCCTTTGCGCATATTGATTACCCCTTACCTGCTGACTCAACTGGGCGGAAATTTGAGCCGTTATTTCCGGTCTCAGGTCATCGGGATATTCGTCCTTATAGGCAAGAACCACTTCAGCATAACTATCAGAGGCGGACCAACCAATAGGCTGCTCGAAAAAACTGTCCCCGGACCAGCCGATTGATTTGATCACCTCGGGGGTGGCCGACATGGAGGAAAAATCAAAACAGTCGGTCGCCTTTTCTACGCCTAAAACCAAGGCGGTCTTAAACCGTCCGGCGGCAAGATAAGCATGGGCCGCAGACATGGTATAGGCTCCTGTGGCACCGCCTGTGGTAATCCGGATGCCGAACTTGTTTTGCATGCCCAAAAGACCATGGAGAGCGTGTTCGGGAATGGCCGTCCTCTCGAAAATATCATTGTAAATGCCATAAAAGGCGGCATCCATGTCTTTGACATGGATTTGAGCATCCTTCACAGCTTCTCGAGCAGCCATCTGGGCCAGCTCATAATAGGTTTTTTCCCGCCACATTCCCTTAAATGGTGTGACTCCTGCACCAACAATACCCACTCGTTTAGACATCAATAGGTTCCTCCTCTTCTAAAAAATTAGGCATTTGATAAGAATTTGTGGGTTAATATTGCCTGTTCGGCATAATTAATATTGTTCCTGATTCGTTTGAACAGGAAGGGCTTTATCCAGTCTCATTTTTCCTTCATTTTTTTTAATTTTCTCTCAACAAACTCCTTCTGATTTTCGGCGGTTGCACAGATTAGAAGATGATTCGCTTCCATTTCCAGAGTCTGCTCAAAGCTAGAGTGTAGCCCTTGCTCAAGGGCGGTTCGGGAAAGTTTGAGTGCGAGCGGCGATTTCTCTCCTATTTTCCGGGCCATGGCCAGAGTCTCCTCCTGGAGGTCCTCGACCGGCACCACCTTGTTTGCGAGACCGATACGCATCGCCTCTTGGGCATCTATGAATTCACTGGTAAAAATCAACTCCTTTGCTTTGCCCAGTCCCACAATTTGCGAAAGCAGCTTAGTGCCTGCTGTGGTTACGGTAAGTCCTACGTCAGCCTCAGGAAATCCAAACTTGGCATCCGCAGCCGCAATTCGTATATCGCAACTCAATGCAAACTCACATCCTCCTCCCAATGCATAACCCCGCACTGCTGCGATGAGAGGCTTTCCTAAAGCCATGATAGCGCGCTGCACATCCTGAAGCCCGTCTGTTTCTTCAATCCAGTTTTCAAAGTTTTTTCCGGCGGAAGTCTCTTTCAGGTCTTCCCCCGCGCAAAAAGCCCTTCCCGCACCTGTCAAAATGACAGATACGATCTCTTTATCTTGCCTGGCCGTTTCAATCTGTTCAATAAAAGCGCTCAGCAGTGCCTTGTTTATTGCATTTAGACGCTCGGGTCTATTTAGTGTGATAATCCCTACATTTCCATCCCTGCTGTATAAAGCCGCCTTTTCTGTCATAAATCCCTCCATCTATAAAAAAGCATAATATGAGTCGGCCTATGTCTAAAATCTTGGTGTCATGCTTTTTTTGCTGCCGCCATTTGTTCTTCGTGGATCTTACGGAGTTCTTTTTTTAAGATCTTTCCTGTTTTTGTCATGGGCATATCTTTAAGGAACACCACTGCTCTCGGATAGGCATGAGCTTCCAGCCTGGTTTTTACAAATTCTTTAATACTATCTTCAAGGTCTTTATCAGCCTTCACGCCTTCTTTAGGCAAAATAAAGGCCTTCACAATTTCTCCCCTTATTGGGTCAGGTACGCCTATCACGCCAACGAGTGACACGGCCTCGTGCTTCATCAAACATTCTTCAACCTCCCCCGGTCCAATCCTGTAACCACCGCTTTCAATAATATCATCCTGCCTTCCTGTGAACCAAAAATATCCGTTTTCATCTTGCCTTCCATAATCGCCAGTGCGCATCCAATCGCCAATGAATTTCTCATTTGTGGACTCCGGGTTTCTCCAATACTCTAAAAACATGACTGGATCAGGCTGTTTCACGGCTATTTCACCCAGTTCTCCGGGCTTTGCAATCTGACCCTCTTCATCGATTATTTTCACAGTATGTCCCGGAACCGCTTTGCCTATGGCTCCCGGGACGATTTTCATGACTTCTGCACTAAAGCCAATTACTAAATCACATTCCGTCTGCCCATATTGCTCGTTAAGCTCAACGCCGAGGGCATCTATACTCCATTGAGAAAGCTCTTCCCCCAAGGTCTCACCACCGACAGTAATAGATCTTAACTGAAGGTCGTAAC
>JASFGZ010000326.1:0-5801 GCA_050123495.1 Desulfobacterales bacterium | reverse complement strand
TAAACTCATTGGTTGTCATGTCAACAGGATTACCATCCAGCAGGGCAATGCGTTTATGCAGATCGATGGTCAGCCGATCAAACGTCAGGGTCTGATTATCGCTGAGTTGCTGGGTGCGGCGCAAAACAGATTGAATCCGAGCCACCAGCTCACGGGGTTCAAAGGGCTTTGCCAGATAATCATCGGCCCCGAGCTCCAGCCCGACCACCTTATCCGTTACTTCCCCCCTGGCGGTCAGCATGATAATCGGAATGTTGCTGGTCTGGCGAATCGCTCTGCAGACATCAAAACCGTCCATCTCCGGCAGCATGATGTCCAGAATGACCAGATCGGGTGATGCCTGCTTAAGTGTTTTTAATCCTTTGGCCGGATGGGTTGCCGTGATGACGACAAAGCCAAAGTCTTTTAAAAAATCTTTGAGCAACTGATTCAACCGGTTGTCATCATCAATGATAAGAATGGTCGGCGTCATGATTCATCCTGGTCAAGGGCCAAGTCGTTAATACAAAAAACTGTTAAGCGGTCAAAATATACCGATGGCACCTGGAGTGATGGAGCAATGGAGTGGTGGAGTAATGGTATTAAAGGTGATCATCTGATTTGCAAAAAGCTCCCAACACTCCTATCCGGCCTTCGCAGCCGAAGCTACTTCGGCGGAGTAGGCTACTTCAGTACTCCATTACTCCTTTAACTATACGGCACTATTTGTACAGGTAGCTGAAAATTAACTTTTCAGGCGCCTTAATAGATAATCTACTCCCAACGATGCTGATGCTTCTCGTGAAAATACTCAATCTTGGCAACCAGTTTTTCTCTTTGTTCCGCTGACAGGGTCTTGTGAAATTCGACCAGGCGCAGCACCGCCAGATCTATCATTTCATCCATCTGCGCGCGCTTCTGATCAATTAGATCTTTTAGGTTTTCCGGGCTGATGTCTTCTTTGCGCAGCTCAGCCATAAACGCAGCATGCATGACCTCTTTTTGGGCATGCATTTCCCTGGCCTTGGCAATAAACTCATCTTTAATCCCATCGAGTTGCCCTCTCTGCTCGTCGGTCAGGTCAAGGGTCTCGGCAATATAATCGATCATGAACTCCGCTTTGCCCTGATGAGAGTGGGAACGACAGCCGGTGAAAATTAAAGTCCCTGAAATAAAAACACAAATTAATGCGATTGGTAAACCTTTTTTTAGCATGATTCCTCCTTTGTTGTAAAACAACGAATACGAGTTGATAAAAAGGCAAGCTTCTGTATGAAAGCAATATAATCAGAACAAAGGAAGAATGCTTTTCCGTGGTGTAACAGTTTGTAACAAATTGTAACGTAAGGGGCGCTCGTGATAGTTTTACGCTGTGTGGGAATGGGCACGAAATATAAAAATACCAATGGATTGTAAAATGTTAAAGAAAGATAAGAAAGGCCGGGAAGAAATCCCGACCTGTTGTTTTAGTCGGCAGTTTACTGGCTGGATATGGCCGCGGTCATGGTCTGAATGAATTCAGGATTGGTACCACAACAGCCCCCGACCATATCCGCACCGGCCTGCGTTATCTTCTTGAGATCCAGAGCAAACTCTGCGGGGGTCTGTTCGTAGTAAGTTCGGTCTTCGTCCGCAACAGGCTTGCCTGCATTCGGCTGGATCAATATGGGTTTATCGGTCGATGCCCGAAGCGCCTTGGTCAGCTCGATCATCTCCGAGCTGCCCAGAGTGCAGTTGGCGCCGATCATATCCGCACCGGCCTCCTCTAAAGTGGATGCACACTGCTCAACTGTTTCTCCCATGATCGTATAATAGCCCATTTCCGTATTGTTGTAAGTCATGGAGGCGATCAGCAGAATATCGCCCGCCTTTCTGGCCCCATGCACGGCGGCGACGGCTTCTTGGAGGGAATACATGGTTTCAATGAGGAGCAAGTCAACCCCAGATTCGATCAATACTTTTGCCTGCAGATAAAAAGCGTCCTGCATTTCTTCGGGAGAGCTATCTCCAATCGGCGGCAGCGTTTTTCCTGAGGGGCCGATATCCCCGGCCACAAATTTGCCCTCGGGGCGGGCCTGCAATGCCAGTTTTGCAGCTTCCCGGTTCAGTACTTCCATTTGGGCATCAATGCCTTCGGCTTCAAGTTTTAGCGGGTTTCCGCTAAACGTATTGGTCAGCACCACATCCGCACCGGCTGCAAAGTACTGTTTATGGATATCGGTCACCAATTCCGGCTTTTCCAAATTCAGAAGCATTGGAGACTTGATGGACTCAACCCCCGCGGCCATGATCAGGGTTCCCATAGCGCCGTCAAAAATAATGGTCTTCTCTTTAACTTTTTCCAACAATGTTTTGGGCATCACATTTTCCTTTAAATCTGAATTTATCAATTCACCGATTTTCGGCGGGTTCGATCATAGCGCATCGAAAATTCACGGTCAAGCAGCCATTATTTATGCCTAGATTGAGCGTTTCAAATTTTAAAAAGTACCCATTTGTCTTATTTTCTATGTAAAAAACCGCTAAAGCTTTACAAAAAAATGCCGATAAAAAATCCGGTGACTTCTCGGATGAACGTGCATCTTTTTTGTCGGGCCCTCAATGAAAATTGGGGTAGATACCGGGAAAAATAACGACATTCTGAGAGGTTGAAACCCATGCGGTTCACTCAGCCCTTGCCCTTTGCCGGGTAAGGGCTGTACCGTACCGCATATCGGTAAAATCTGAACACCTTGGTCAAACCGTCATGCAAGACGAAAGGCTTTTTGGGGGGAATTCATGAAAGCCAATCCAATCAAACGCGCCCTGTTTCCGATATGTATCGCCTTGTTTCTTTTTCTGGCCGCCTGTGCACCCAAGTGTATCATTAACGGACGAGTGGTAGACGCGGCAACAGGCCGACCGATTGAAGACGCTGCCGTTGCCATCCGCTGGTTGGAAACTCGATCTGAAGATAATTCCGGCAGGGTCCATACTTTCGATGCGGCCCAGGATCTGTCCGACAAGGACGGCAATTTTTCTATACCGGAATATCAAAACAAAAAATATGTGATGGGGGTTTATAAGAAAGGCTATATTTGTTGGAGCAGTCATAGTGATTTTTCAAGCAGCAGTCGAGAAAAAACAAGCCTCCGATTTCCGCCGAATGTCGAAAACGGTATGGAAATTCGCTTGGAGCCACTCAAAGAAGGGCATTCCCGCGATGAGCACGCGGGTTTTACCGTGCTGGTTGCCGGAGAAGTTACCGAATCTAAAAAAGGTCCTTTCTACAAAGCAATTATGCCGCTCTTTCGCAAATGGCGTGATAATCTGCGCAAGGAATTTCAAAAGAAAATGGGTCAGAAAGATACCGTAGAACCGCATTGAGCCTATTCTATATCTGAAGATTTTACCGCCCCGATACAAGGCTTTCGGAGCCAAAAACGGCTTGCTTATTCATAGGCGATGACGCGGATCAATCCGATCGTTGCGCCATTGTCATCGGAGGTAGGCGCATCACTAACGGAGATAATTCTTTGCACCTTATTTTTCTCGATAAATTTATTCACCATGTTATCGAGTTCTTCAAGTTCCTTTCTCGCATGAAATATTTTTAACGGGCTTGCAAAAGTTTTGACTTTGATCATAACGTTTCCTCCTTTTAGAAGGTTTCGATCCTGAAAACTCTCTTGTGTTTGGTTGATTGGTGTTTTGTGTTTAGATTAAATTCCAAATAATTGCAAAACACCAAATACGAAACATTAAATACCTAATTGCTCGTGGCTTGTTTTAATAAGGTTCTAGGTGTAACAATAATACCCCGATAAGCGGCGGCAAGGGTTAACCTTTACAAAATTAGAACCTGAGTTAAATTTATTAAGTCTGTTTTGGTTATTTTTCCAAAATAGGTAATTCCAAGAATAGCCACTGGTCGCGGAAGTCTCGGCTCTGGAGTATTGGAGTGTTGAAAAAAAGCCCCAATTGATAATTATGAAATACCTCATGGCTATAATTGTGATGACCATTCTGTTGGCATGTGTTGCAAACTTACCCTCTGAGGTGGCTCAAACCAAACCTGATTCGACTGAAAAAGTAACGGATCAAAATAATTCGGCTGCGCCCGATCCGGCAAAACCGATTAAATCTCCCCAAGACTATATCATTACCAAAGATTATGAGCCGGGTAGATTCGGCGGTTTTATCGGTGACTGTTCTGATGACAAGAGCTGGCCTTATTATTGGCAGTGCATGAGTGAAAATTCAGGCAACGGTTTCAAGTAAAAGTGCCTTTTTTAATCTGTTTTTTTAGAACCCACCCAAAATCTTGATTCAGAAATTCCAAAAAATTTTGGAACTATTTGTACAGGTATTTAGCTGAAATTTTAATTCGGCACATCTTTGATTTTTTACTGGGGCGCTGTTGTTGTGATATGGAACGGATATCACAAGGTTTTTCAGAGGATTAAAAGTTGGTGTATGTTGGAGATAACACAGGTTTTAGAACTTGGAAGATAGACAGAAATTCACTTTAAACTTAAAATTTCTAATTTTTTCTTAATCCTATTCCGTAACGCTTCAATGTCAGCCTGAATCATGAGGTTAAAATGCATTGTGGTATATATATCGCTTGATTCGTAGTTACCTTCAGTTAACAAATCTAAAAAATTTGTTGCTATAGTTTTAGTAGAAGTTGGTGAAAAAATGGAATTATCGAAGCTATCAATAAAGTAATTAAATCCAAAATCCAACAATTTTCTAAATCCAATTTTGCTCATTGTTTTATCATAATTGTAAAACTGCATAAATACTTCAGGATCTCTTAGTCTCTCCAATATTTGCTTGTTAAGAGCTTCTGATTGAAGCTTGAGGAAAACTTTCAGGACATTAAAACTATTTGAATACCTGAGGACATTTTCCCAAAATAGAAAATAACTGAAACTGATCTTATACTTTTTTAATAAACTTTTAACAATGTTAGCTGTTTTATCATCGGAAATAAACATACATTTATTTTCAACATTGATCCCTGAAACTGCCAAGGTCATTACAATCTCCTCAAGGCTTTTCTTTTTTTTAAAAAACCCTATCGAATTATTTTCCGTCATCCACATAGATTAGGATGTTGCCAAGCCCTGAGAGGCTCATAAACAAGAAGGTTTAATTTGTCAGTAGAAGCGCAAATCTTTTCTTTACTAAGTCCCTTAAAATTCTTCCCATAACCATGAATGCACCTATTGCCACAAAAAGAAACACGCCCTTTACAACTAAAACATTCATGAGATCACAGGATTTCCATAATTATTTTGACTAACTGCGTAGATAAAATAAACAGCTCGCTTTATTTAGCCCCCCCAATGGTCAATCTTCTTAATAATAATTTTGTAAACAATGTATCCAATCCCTACAATGATAATAGAAACCAATAAAGCTTGAAATCCCATTTAAGCCCCCCTGATTATTGCTTTGTTTCATTGTTAAGGAATTACTGCACCATAAACCAAAAAAGCCGAGTCTTCCTGTTTCCCAAGGTAACCCGGCTTCCCGTCCGACAAATAGGCAACCCGGCTATCTCCTTGAGACCCGTGGCTTTCCGTCCCCTTCTCACAAAGGGTTTGGCTTTATTATGAGAGAATTTGATTACTTCTATATGATTCCACTTTAGCAAAACAGATGCCAAAGTCAGAAGATTCCCTATAATCAATTGATATCAAATGGTTAGCTTGAAATTAATTTTTTCAAAAATTAAGTGGGGAAATTATATTGTGGGATTTGACACAAAATAGTTGAGGAAAAATACATTATTGTAATCCGACTTACGTCTTTGAAATTCAAATTAAGAGTGC
>JASFGZ010000325.1:0-5807 GCA_050123495.1 Desulfobacterales bacterium | reverse complement strand
GGTTGAAGCCGCTTCAACGGCCAGCGAGATGGTTTCAAGGTCGCGCATTTCGCCAACCAGAATTATGTCCGGGTCTTCACGCAAAGCGCCACGCAAAGCCGAAGCAAATGTTTCGGTATGCAATCCCACCTCACGGTGGTTTACAATACACCCATGACTCTGGTGGACGAATTCGATGGGATCTTCGACGGTGATGATATGATCCTTGCGCGCACGATTGGCCACATCGATAATCGATGCCAGGGTAGTAGATTTTCCGCTACCGGTCGGACCGGTCACCAGAACCAAACCTCTGGGCAGGGTGGCTAATTTTGATACCACCGGTGGCAGCCCCAGTTGATCGGCGGTCATGATGGTGCTCGGAATTTCTCTGAAGACGGCCCCCACACCATTTCTTTGCATAAAAAAATTGGCACGATATCTGGCCAGGCCCGGGATTTCATAGGCAAAATCAATATCTCCCGTTTCCTCAAATACTTTAATCTTGTGCTCAGGAGAAATTTCGTAAAGCATGCCTCTGAGGTCATCGCTGTTGAGGACCTTATACTTTACTCTTTCAATATCACCTCGGATTCTAAGTGCCGGGGGCTGCCCCGCGATTAGATGAAGGTCCGAAGCCCCCTGTTCATTCATCAATTTAAAAAACGCATCAATTTTTGCCATTCACAACTCCAGGTTTCAGAATATTGGTTTTTAAAAAAAGGACCCCACGCTCTGATTAAACCGCCTGAAACGAAAGTCAAACCTAAAAGTCACAGATTCGGAGAGCACTGCACAAAAAGCGCCTTTTGCCCCCCGCTTTCGTTTCAGGCGGTTTAATAGAGTACGCGATGCCTTTGGAATCGGATTTTTAGAGCGATTTTTTCAGCAATCTGACCTTGGCATCTTCTTCGTCCGATTCCTTCATGCCTTCTTTTCCGATTTCAAGCAGTCTGGAATGCGCTTCGATGATCGAGCTGATCTGGACTTCAATTTGGGTCCGTTGCCGTTTCAACTCTGCGATATCTTCATGCAGCTGCGCTAACCGATTGTGGGCTTTGTTCAATATTTTTTCAGCCTTTACTTCTGCTTCAGCAATGATTAGCTCAGCCGATTTGCGGGCATTGTCCTTCATCTGGTCCAATACTTTTTGAGAATTAAGCAGCGCACGCTTGAAGGTCTCTTCCCGCTTTTTATAACCCTGGATTTCCAGTTCCAGACGCCGGAGTTCCTCGCTCAGGTTTTGGTTTCCTTTTTGCAGCCTCTCGAAGGCTTCAGCCATTTGCTCAAGGAACGCATCAACTTCCCGGATATCAAATCCGCGGAATCGGGTCTTAAACTGCTGTTGTTGGATGTCAAGGGGAGTAATTTTCATTGGTCTTTACCTGCCTTTCTTTTCATCCGATAGATGCAGCCAATCCCTTCAAACTGTCGACCACAAATATTCGCAGAAAGATAATTACCAGAATCACCGCAATCGGAGATAAGTCCATGCCGCCATACATCAGCGGCAGCTTTCTGCGAATCCTATAAAGTACCGGTTCCGTGACATTGTGAATGAATCGCACGATCGGGTTGTATGGATCCGGACTGACCCATGACAGAACTGCTCTGGCGATTGTGATGAACATAAAAGAAACCAGTGCAATATCGATCACCGTTGCCAACGCAATTAAAAGATTTCTTATGGCAAACATGTTAATCCTGACCTCTTGGTTATTATAAAAACGAAACTTTCTGGTAAAATCGATGTAGGTTGTAGGTGTTAAAAATTAATTACAAAATCCAAGAGAAGTCAAGGTATTTCGCGCGAAATCAACGGACACGTCGCCATCCCAAGCGCTGGCAAATAAAATCTGCACAACGGATCCTGCGGTACTTGGCAGTTGGTCGGTCAGGGATTATCCCCTTGAGTAAGCGCCGTATCGCTGAAACCATTGATACGTTATCCGCCTGAAACCGATAGCATTTGACAAAGAACAAGGATTTTAGACCCTTTTATTACAAAGCTTATATCGGGCCGCAAAGGCAAAAACTTAAGCCCGGATATTGGCATGCTTTCAATTTTATTTGGGGGGCGCTGATTCGAATATGTTCATGATTATTAAGAATATCACATCCTTAATTGGATAGCAAATACGCCGGTGTGTATCAAATTCAGGGAGCCGTTAAGAAGGGGGCGAGGTTGGCGGAGTCTAGTGGATTTTAGATTTCGGATTTCGGATATAAATACAGACTGACCCGCTTCACAATTGGGCTCCAGTTTTTTCAATCCGCAATCTGCAATCCGAAATCCAAAATCTGTAACCTATCCGCCGGCGATCATCGGAATCAAAAAAACTTCGGCATCATCGGGAATGATTGTTTGTTCAAAATTGGGTCTGGTTATATATTGCTCGTTGATGCGGACGACCGCATACGGATGGGGATCATTTAGGGTATTCAGGAGCTCTGAAACCGTCATGCCCTTGTGCCAGGGAAGCTTTTTGCCGGCCACCTGAATCATGAATCGACTCCGTTTGCTTTGAGCAACTCGATCACTTCCGTAAAATCAATTCCGAGACGCTTTGCGGTTTTCTGGGTTGGAATGCCGTCTGAGGTCCATCCTCGGCGTTTATAAACGGCATCCTTTAACTTCTCATACTGTTCTTGGCGATGTTTACGCAGGGTGGCCATTTTTTCGGCCGTGCTCTTTCCCTCAATAGCAACCTTGTAAGATTTGACAAGCTGATTATCGTAACGTTCTGCCCGGGATTCATATTCATCCTCTGTGACAGGCCCCACAGCCCGGTAAGGAATATCGTCATGCTGGCGGCGGCCAAATCCCATTCGCAGATTAAATATTCGTTGAAAGTTATAGACGGCTTCACTCATTTTAATCAGATCGTCGGGACCCACTTCATTGCCGGTGATGGCGCTGAAGAAATCCGCATACCACTGGACATGTTTTATCACTTTGGCCGGTTCGGCGGTATCTTTATTGTCTTCCGGTAAAATGTCATTCCAGGGCAGTTTGCACAGACCGCAGAGCCCGAACCATGTCCGAAACATGGGGAACCAATGCAGGGCCTCGGCTTTCTGATCGAATGTCGGCATAAAGTTATGAACCATATCCAGGAAGATTAGCCAGGCCTCATCATGTTGGGGACCTTTTAGCGCAAGCCCGTAGCCGCCTTGCTGGGCTAATGATTCCTTGGTCATATATTCTGAAAACTCCAATCCTTTGGCTTCCATACCGATGTCTTGCAGGATATTCGGATCCGCTCCAAAATCTTTTGAAAAAATTACTTTCATTTTGCGAACCCCCTGGCCGACGATTTTGCCGAAGCCCTCTCCATGTGCCATTTGATGTACCAGCTCCAGGGCACCGAGCCGGTTGCCAAAGTGAAGTGCCATGCCGCCGGTATGGGTTTCGTTGATCAGGCCCATTTCAAAGCACTCCATGACAAAGGCAATACCGGTACCCACGGATATCGTATCCAGACCGTATGCATCACAGTAAAAGTTTATTTCGGCGACCGTATGAGGGTCAAATATCCCCAGATTGGAGCCGCAGCCCGCGATGGTTTCATATTCCGGCCCGTCGACAAATACCTTTTTCCCTTTATACGGCCCGGTCAGCGGAACAAAGTCTTTGATTCCGTGTGAGCAGGCAACGGTGCAGCCCATCCAGCAGCCGTCAAAACCCGGGTCAAACAGGCGCCTGTAAACTTTCTGGCCTAGATTGGGAGCTTGGGGGTGTTGGCCGTAACGAAAATTATGGGTGGGAAGCAGATCATGGTCGTTCATGATCGTGACCAAATGGGTGGTGCCGATTTTGGCCATTTCGTTTTGTTTGGGGTCCAGTTCCACTATTTCGCGCGAATGCAATTTGGCGACATTTTTCAAGCGGGCTTTATCGGCCGGATTATTGGTATCGGCAGTGACGGTGTTCCAGCAGGCCACGATTGCTTTTATCCCTTTGTCGGCAAAAACAGTCCCGACACCTCCCCGGCCGGCCTGTTTGTAGCGGGCGCGTTTGCGTTTGGGATCATACCAGGTAAAGTTCAAGCATCCGATCAAGGTGTTTTTGGCTCCGGGGCCCGCCGAAACAACCGAGATATTGCGGGGTTTTCCCTGGGCAAAGTGTTCGGTTAAAACTGCAGACAGCGCATAAGCATTGTGTGGCAGGCCCTTGGTTTCATACATCTGAATTTTTTGATTGACGCCGTCGATAAAAACGACGATTTCTTTTGCGCTTTTACCCTGGATTTCCAGGGCATCGAAACCTGAAAATTTAAGATACGGGCCGAAATAGCCGCCGACGTTTGAATCCATCACCGATGCGGTTGTCGGTGAAAGCGTGGCGACAATACTTTTGCCCGAACCCGGATAAATGGGAGTGCCGCCCAAGGGGCCGGCCCCTATGCACAAAGCATTTTCAGGATCATTCCACTTGGTGGAGGACTGAACCGCATTCCAGAGCAGCCAGAGATTATAGCCTTTGCCGCCCACAAATGTTTTTTTGGTTTTTGCAGCCACCGGCTTAATTACAATGTTGAGATCAGAAAGATTTAAATATAGGGTCTGATCGGTGTAACCCTTTACAATATCCGGTCTTTTGTAGTCCAGGGCTTTAACTTCCTTTAATTGGTAATCCGACATTTTTTACTCCTTAACTGGTTACTGGTTACTGGCTACTGGCTACTGGCAGCTGGTTACTGGTTACTGGCCACTGGCATCTGGCGTTGTTCAAGTTATTAATTAGTTCATATATAATTAAGTGCAATGACAATCAAGGCTCAATTTCCGGTTTTGAAGAAATCATCGACTCATTCTTTACTCAACCGCCAGAACCCAGCAGCCCGTAACAAGAGGCCAGCGGCGAGCTGCCAGAAACAAGTTGCGGCTTCATTTGAGTGCTTCCTGACCCGCGAACCTTCTGTAAGGCGAGAACGCTTTTAAAACGATTTGATCCTCGTCCGTGCTTTGATCGGCGATCATGCGGGCAACCACTTCTCCCGTACCCGGCCCCAGCATTAGACCCTGACCGCACATGCCCGTGACATGCAGCAACCCGTTAATCTGACGGTTCCATCCCACTATCGGCGACCCGTCCGGGGTCATCGGGTAAAGACCGCGCCAGGTTCGGCGCACCCTTAAGTTTTTCAATCGGGGAAGAAGGCGGACGATTCGCGCACACACCCGGGGAAGAAATCCGGAGGTTTCCCCTTTGTCCGTTCCAATGACGGGCGGGTCGGGGGTGATGCAAAAAATCACCTGCCCGTGCAGGTTTTGATAAAAATAAAAATTTTTGGACCCCGGTCCGGGTCGGATGTCGACGACCATGCATTTAAAAAACGGCTTGACCGGTTCGGTGATGGCTCCTTCGTGCGAGTCCGGAACGATTGGAATGTCGAGACCAACACTCCGGCCCAGTTCGGTTGAAAAAGGTCCGGCCGCATCAACAACTACCGGAGCCGCATAACGGGCCTGATCGGTTTCGACGCCGATGACCCTGGCGTCTTCAACCTGGATTTTGCTGACCCGTTCTTTAAAGTGAAACGCCACGTCCAGATCAACCGCCCGGCGATAAAAAGCGTTTACGGCCAATAGCGGAGAGATCGAACCGTCATCCGGTGAGAAAGTACCCCCTCGTAGACCCTTGGGATTTATACCGGGTATAAGTTGCTGCACTTCTGCTGGACTCAGATAATCGATGTTCAGCCCGTATTTCTTTTGGACGGGCAGCAGCTTTTTTAGGATCATTTCATCGGTTTTGCGGTAAACCGGGAAGGCATAGCCGCCTTTAAGCCATTCGATGTTGTCTCTGTATCGATTTTCCCAGC
>JASFGZ010000324.1:0-5810 GCA_050123495.1 Desulfobacterales bacterium | reverse complement strand
AGCGATTATTCCTATAATATATTGAAATTTTTACCAAAATAAAATGAAACCCCATGATCAGAAAAATGTTAATCTTTTTTCAGACGGTGGTTTTAGATGCCGGGCTCAGAGGTGTGGCCTGGAGTGGGTCCCACGCGGTAAATTCAGGAACAGACCGGGTCATATTTTTGGCTCTGACAGACCTGATTATAAGTTAAGTGTTTCCAATAGGTTAAATAAGGGCTGTCTTCGATGGAAACCATCAGCGAAGCAAATTTAAAGTCAAATCATTCTAAAATCCGCCGATTTCTAGTTATTAAATTAATTTATAACTATTAATTGTTTTAATATTTCAGCACTTTTTCCGTTTTGACATCGCCAGAATAAAACAATCGCAGCAAATTATTCAGATATTCATCTTAAATGAAACGTATATAAAATATAATATAATTTCATATGCTTAGATAAAAATCCAGGGCAAAAAACTACGTAACCCATCCAGGGGTTGAAATGGGGAAACCGTTGTCGTCGATGATCACGGACATTTAAATTACACATTTGAAATTAAAAAATTTAAAGGGCGGGGGCTTGGGGTAGTAGAGCCTTTAGCAGGAACGGATATAATCAACCGCATTTTGCAGCATGCGAATGCCCACAGTGGGCCCGCAATCCGGTGATTGGTCCTGCCGTCTGGTCTTTTCACGTTGACGGGTCCAATCCGGATGATTGGTCCAGTGGTTGTTCGCTTCCGGGTGGGGCATCAGACCAAAGATTCGGCCGGTGGGATCACAGATCCCGGCGATGTCGTGCAAAGATCCATTCGGGTTGGCAGGAAAGTGGCCCCGGGCGGGTTGTCCATCCGCAACGGCATATTGAAGCGCAATCTGGTTATTTTTCTGCAAGCGGGCAAGCGTGCGGTCATCGGCATAGAATTTACCTTCCCCATGGCGCACGGGAAACTCGGCGGTATCGATTCCGCGGGTAAACACACAGGGCGACGCCGGATTCGACTTTAAATAGACCCATTGATTTCTGAAATTGCCGCAATCATTAATCGTCAACGCCACGGATCTTTGAGTATAATCTTGGTTAAAGCCCGGCAAAAGACCGAGATTGACAAGGGCTTGAAACCCGTTGCAAATGCCAAGAACCAGATTGCCGCGATCGACAAATTCAAGAATCTTTTCGCCGATATTGGTTTTAAGGCGTACGGCCTGAACCACACCGGCACCATGATCGTCGGCCCAGCTAAAACCGCCGATAAACACCATAATCTGAAAGTCCTTTAGGCGAGCGCTGCCGTCAATCAGAGAATTGATGTGGACCGACCGCGTTTTACCCCCGGCGAGTTGAAAGGCATAAGCGGTTTCTGTGTCGCAGTTTAATCCAAAACCGGACATAATCAGCACGTTGACATCACGCATGGGTTTTCTCCAAATAAAGGCAAAAGGCTCATGGCATATGGCGCAAGGCCAAATTACTATATTTTTATTTTTTGGTTACATCGTACCTTGAGCCCTACGCCTTGCGCCTTAGGCCGTTTCTTATATCAAATCCCCAAAGGGTTTCTTCCAGGCGGTTTTCAATTCGTCAACCGAAACCGAAAGGATGGTTTTTTGATCGATCCCCTTAACTTCAAATTGAGGGGTTGCGGTCACCGTTCCGATACAGGCGCAGGCGATCCCCTTAAACTGCTTTTCAAAGGCCGGTCGCATCCTGGGGTCAATCGTCGCGATAAAACGACCGGCAGACTCTGAAAACATCACCGAGTCGTCGCGATCCACCTGGTCCGCCGGCACCTGATCCAGTTCGATCTGCATGCCCAGGTTGCCCCCCATGGCCACCATTGCCAGGTGCACCCCCAAACCACCGCGGTAAATGCCGTGGGCAGAGGCCACATTTCCCTGCGCGATAGACTGACTTAATTTCCGATAGACGTCTAAAAACGCTTCGGTTCGAACCTGGGGCACATTCAACCCGACTTCGCCTAAATGGGCATAATATTCCGATGCGCCTAGTTCGTTGCGGGTAAGTCCTAAAACGTAGACCAGATCCCCGGAAACTTTGCTGTCCATGGTAACACACCGGCGAATATCGTCAATTACCGACACCGCTGAGAATTGAAGCGTCTCCAAAGCCGAGACTTTGTGCACCTTTCCATCCGGGTCCGACAGGTAGCCATCCACATACATACTATCTTTGCCGGATAGTAGCGGTATTTCATAAGCCTGACACACATCTCGCAAGGCCCGGCAGGCCCGAACCAGCTGGGCGGCCTTCAATTTGCCATCCGGGTTATCACTGGGATGATACTGAATATTGGGCCAGCAAAAATTATCCACGCCGCCGATGTGATCCAGGTCAGCCCCCACCGCCACCAAGCGCCGGACGGCTTCATCGATACTGCAGCCAGCCATATGGTAGGCATCAATGGCGGAATACGCCGGAAGTAACGCCTGGGTAAATGCCAGACCTTTTAGAGAAGGCAACACCGGCCGAATAACACTCGCATCGCTGTTGATATCTCTTTCAGCGCCCACTAACGGCTTGATCACGCTGGTTCCCTGGACTTCGTGATCATATTGGCGAATGATCCACTCCGTGGAGCAAATATTGGGGCGCGCAAGCAGCGCCTTTATTAACCGGCCATAATCATCCGGCGCATCGACGACCGGCTCGACCAGTCCCCTTTGTTCGGGGGGCGTCCACTCGGCCTCAAATTCCCACTGGGGAAAACCGGATTGAAGCAAGTTCATATCGACATACGCACAGGTTCGGCCCTCGTAGGTGATATGGAGTTTGCCCGAATCCGTATATTGGCCGATAACCGTGCTTTCAACGGCATGCTTTTGCGAAAGGCGCATGAATTTATCGAGATCTTGGGACCGAATGGCCACTGTCATGCGTTCCTGGGATTCGGAAACCCAGATCTCCCATTGATCAAGGCCCTCATATTTTAAAGGCACCTTTTCAAGTTGAATTTCACATCCGTTTGAAAACCGCGCAGACTCTCCAACAGACGATGACAATCCACCGCCTCCGTTATCGGTAATAAACTGTATCAGCCCCTTATCCCGGGCTTCCAGCAAAAAGTCATGCATTTTTTTCTGGGTGTATGGGTCTCCAATCTGAACATGCCCCGCCGGTGTGTTTTCAGAAAAGGTCTCGGAAGCTGCGGTGACCCCGTGAATACCGTCTTTGCCCACCCGACCGCCGCACATAATGACCAGTTCACCGGGCGATGTCCTTTTTTCCTCAGCCGGCTCCCCGTTTATCCGTGCCGGCATGATACCGACGGCCGTCACAAAGACCAGGCATTTACCAAGATACCCCGGGTCAAATATGACCTGGCCAAAGGTTGTCGGGATACCGCTTTTGTTACCCCCATCGCGCACGCCTTCTATGACCCCATCCAGGAGGCGGCGGGGGTGTAAATGGGGCTTTAGGTTTCCATCGTAATCCCGCGGCCCCACACAATATCCGTAGCTCCCCATCACCAAACGGGAACCCTTGCCGGTTCCCAGCGGATCTCGATAAACACCCACGATTCCGGTTATTGCACCGCCATAGGCTTCCATATTCGAAGGAGAGTTATGGGTTTCACCGGTAATGACATAATAGTGATTCTTATCGAAACGCCCGGCTCCGGCGTTATCCCATAATACGCTGACGACCCATGGTTTTTTTTCTTTAAGCGCCAGCGTCGGGGCTTCGATGCAGGTTTTAAAGAGATTGTCGACGATTTCGTTCTGACCGGTCGCCACATCTGTGTAATGGAACAAACCGCGAAACGTATTATGGTTGCAGTGATCGCTGCGCGCCTGGGAAATAAATTCCAGTTCCACGTCGGTCGGATCTGTTAGCCCAACCGCACTGCGGTCAGCCTGTACTTTTTTATCTAAAAAATAGGTCCGGATGGTCGGAATATCATTTGGGTTTAAGGCCAGGTTGCGTTCATCGCTGATCTTTTTTAAGGTTTCATCACTGCCCACCGGAATCGTGCCAACAATGGGAACATGGTCAAGCCGAACCTTGGGAATGATAAGTCCGATCCCGTTTTCCGGATCCCAATCCTTTGCAGAAACGATTTTCCATTTCTGAATGATATCGTTTGCCAGCAGTTCACCGGCAATCTTATCAAGGTCTGCGGCAACCAGCTCGCCGCCCTCGATGCAATAGCGCCTGGAGGTATAAATGGCTTCGTCCGGCGCCAGCCGGATTCCGAGCAGGTCTTCAACTGCTTCAACGGCAGTGCTGCCCGGATTATCACGCACGCCCGGTCGGTATCCGACCCATATTGTCCAGTCAAAAGGGAAGTTAAGCGGTTTAAATGAAGAGAGCTGTGTCACCGGATTGGTAAAAATCTCGGTCTGGATTTGCTTGAGCTGTTCATCGCTCAGCTTGGCATCAATAGTGAGGATGTGAATCGATCGCACCCGCAACAGCCTCATCCCGAAGTAGTCGCGTGCTTTCTGGCGAATCCCCTCCCCTTCGGCATCAGTCAAATGATCCTTCAGCGCAATTTCAAGTCTGGCCGCCATAATCCCCCGTTCAATTAAAATTATTGAATCTGTAACCCAAAAGTAGGTAATCCATCGTGAGAGCTTTCAATTTTAATTAATTTGGAGTATTGGAGCAAAATTAATTGCGGATTTTAGATTGCGGATTGCGGATTGAAATATCCAACTTAGCGCGTATTTAAAATCCGAAATCCGCATTCCGCATTCCGAAATCTTAAGGGTTAGCTAAATATACCTTGGAAAAATCTTAGAATATCATCTTTATATCTGAAAATGTCATTATAAAAGACCAGGATAACAAGCAAGATGATGATAAATAAGCCGATTTGCTGGGCGACTTCACGTACTTTCAGGCTGACCGGATGTCCTTTAATGGCTTCAATAAAAAAGAAGAGTAAGTGGCCGCCATCAAGTATGGGGATGGGCAGCAGATTGATGATCGCCAGATTGACACTGATCAAGGCGATAAAAAATATCAGGTTCCCGATCCCTGATTTGGCCTGATCGCCGGCCATTTTGGCGATCATGATCGGTCCGCCGATGGTGTCTGTGGATATAACGCCGGTGATGAGCTTGCCGATGATAACCACCATCAGCTCCGTAATTCTGTAAGTCTGTATAAGGCTTTCGCCGAAAGCCTGCAAGGGATTCAAATCTTCGGCATAGGTGTCGCCTGATGCGGTGATACCGATAATATACCGCTTTATATCCTCGCCGAATAAATTTTTTGCAGGAACCAATTCAGGTGTCATTCGAAAAACCAGATCTGAACCCTCACGCCGGACAGTTAGTTCCAAGGTTTTACCGTTACTGGCGCCGATGATTTCCGTCATGTCCTCCCAGCTGGATACAGGCACGCCATCAATTACCGTAATCAGATCCCCTTCTTTTATTCCGGCGGCAAATGCCGGCGATCCATCTCTAACCGTGCCAACAGAAGGTTTTAAGGTAAAGGCGCCTGAAATCAGAAAAATGCCAAAAAATATGATGACCGCCAAAAGAATGTTGAAAAAAGGACCGGCAGCCACAATACAAATGCGTTTAACGACGTGCTGATGGGTGAAGGAGATTGGAATATCAGCAGGATCAACCTCGGCATCCGGTTCTTCGCCCACCATCTTGACATAACCGCCAAGGGGAATGGCCGAGATACGGTAGTCGGTCCGGCCGATTTTCTTTCCAAGTAACCGCGGACCAAAACCGAGCGAAAACTTTTCAACCCCGACTCCGAATAACCGGGCAATTAGAAAATGGCCGAATTCATGGAAAAAAATAAGAACGCCCAGCACAATGACAAATGAAAATAGTGTT
>JASFGZ010000323.1:0-5815 GCA_050123495.1 Desulfobacterales bacterium | reverse complement strand
ACCACCCTAGTGTTGCGTCTCGCAAGTAATTTATAAAAAACGGTCCTGTTTTAGGTTTCAGGTTTCGGGTGTCAGGTGTCAGGATTTAAAAAAGGCGGATAGGCTATATAGCTATAAAGCTGAGAAGCTGGAAGGCTGGAAAGCGCTATGTCTTCTATGTTTCTGGCCTCCCATCCCTCAAGCTATGCGCCATGAGTTATCATGTAGGAGCTATTTTGCCTGACACCTGAACACCGACACCTGAAACCATAGACATTTAGAAACTTGATTGCACGAAAATATACCACAAAACTTTTGAAAAATTGGTGTTGGACAAAACCCTATACTCGGCCGAATCTGCGCTCTCTCTGCTGGTAGTCCTTGAGGATCTCGTAAAACTCATCTTTGCCAAAATCCGGCCAAAAAGTCGGGGTCACATAGATTTCACAATAGGCAATCTGCCACAGCAAAAAATTGCTGATGCGCATCTCTCCGCTGGTTCGGATCAACAGGTCCGGATCCGGTATCCCTTTTGTATATAAATGCGCCTCTAAAATTTCAGGGGTGATGGTATCTGGATCGATTGCGCCGCTTTTGGACTTTTTGGCAATTTCCTGGGCCATGTGGACAAGCTCTGCCCGACCGCCATAGCTCAATGCCAAATTTAACTGAAGCGCGGAATTTTGTTTGGTGAGATCCATGGTTTCGTATAATGCCTGCTGCACGGCTGCGGGCAACCGCTCAATCTGACCGATGCCATGCAGGCGGATGTCATTCTCCAGAAGTTCCTGTTGTTCGGATTTTAAGAATTTTATGAGGAGGGACATCAGGGCATCGATCTCACTTTGTGGCCGCTGCCAGTTTTCCGTCGAAAAGGCGTACAACGTCAGATAGGCGATTTCGAATTCACGACACGCCCGAACGATCGTTCGAACCGCTTCGGAGCCCTTTTCATGTCCTTTGATACGGGATAAAAGGTGTTTTTTCGCCCAGCGGCCGTTGCCATCCATGATAATGGCAATATGTTTGGGCAACTTGTGTTTATCAAGGTCTTCTGGATCGGCGGAAGATGAGCTAGAATTCAAGGATTTCTTTCTCTTTTTCGGAATAGCATTCATCGATGAGCTTGATGTGCTCATCGGTTATTTTTTGAACCTCATCCTGGGATCGAAAAGCCTCATCCTCTGATATGTCACCATCCTTTTTCAGGCTTTTCAACAGATCATTCGAATCGCGTCGGATGTTGCGAGCCGTAACTTTGTGGTCCTCACACATTTTATGGATAACTTTAACCAGTTCTTTACGCCGCTCTTCAGTAAGCGGCGGTATGGAGATCCGTAAAATTTTGCCATCATTGGAAGGTGTAAGTCCCAGATCGGATTTTAAAATCGCTTTTTCGATATTTTTGATCACAGATGCATCCCAGGGTTGGATCGTAATCAGTCGACTTTCCGGCACCGCCAGGGTGGCCATCTGATTGAGTGGTGTCGGCGTGCCGTAATAGTCCACTTTTATACCATCGAGAACGGATAGAGAAGCTCTGCCCGTTCGGATGCGCTGAAGTTCTCTTTTCAGGGCGGTTATCGTTTTGCCCATACTTTCCCTGGTTTCTTGATATATATCGTCAATCATAGCAATCCACCTCACTCTTGTTTTTTGTATTTTTCAATGGATCTTGAGCTTATTAAATTACTATATCAAGAATTTAAGTTGCTCAGCAACTAAAATGCATAAAATGCCCTGGCAGATGTTTTTCTATGAAATACGCGTACCGATGTCCTCCCCGCAAACAACCTTCCGGATATTCCCCTTTTGCCTTAAATTAAAAACAGCCAGGGGAAGATGGTTGTCCATGGCAAGGGATATCGCGGTCAGATCCATAACCTTGAGCTGCTTTTCGATGACCTCCATATATCTGATTTCCTTAATCAACTTGGCATTCTTGTTTTTAACCGGATCGGAATCATAAAGCCCGTCGACCTTTGTGGCCTTAAGAAGGATCTCGGCGTGAATCTCCTGAGCCCGTAAAACTGCAGCGGTATCGGTTGTAAAATAGGGATTGCCGGTGCCTGCACCAAAAATTACCACCCGCCCTCTTTCAAGATGACGGGTTGCCCGGCGCAGAATATATGGCTCAGCGACATCATGCATGGAGATAGCGGTCTGCACCCGCGTTTGAAGACCATTTTTCTCCAAAGCATCCTGCAGGGCCAGACTGTTGATGACCGTTGCCAGCATCCCCATATGATCGGCGGATGCGCGGTCCATCCCATAGGAACTTGCGGCAATACCCCTGAAAATATTACCGCCACCCACAACGATGGCGGTCTGCACGCCAACGTCAACACAGGATTGAACCTCGCCGGCCACGTACTTTATCATATCCGGACTGATACCGAAATCCTGGTCACCCATTAAGGCTTCGCCGCTCAATTTTAACACAACGCGTTTGTATTGCGCCTGGCTCACGATTTAAGATTCTCCAATTTGGTAACGAACAAATCGCTTTATGGTGATGTTCTCACCGATTTTAGCGATCAATTCATTCATCAGATCCGCGATCGAAATGTCCGGATCGCGCACAAATGGCTGGTTGAGCAAACAATTTTCCTGATAAAATTTCTTGAGTTTCCCCTCGACAATTTTATCCAGGATGTTTTCAGGTTTCCCCATATCCTGGGCTTGAGCCCGATAGATATCTTTTTCATTCTCGACAATTTCTTCGGGAATATCTTCCGGCTTTATTCCCAAAGGATTACTGGCGGCGATATGCATGGCAATATTTTTTGCAAATTCTTGAAAATCTTCATTTTTTGCCACAAAGTCCGTCTCACAATTTACTTCGACCATTACACCCAGCTTACCTGTCATGTGGATATAAGATTGAACCGTTCCTTCGGTCATGGCACGGCCGGCTCTCTTTTGGGCGGTGGCCAGACCTTTCTTTCTGAGGAACTCAAGCGCTTTATCCATATCGCCTTTTACTTCCAGAAGGGCTTTTTTGCAATCCATCATGCCGGCGCCTGTTTTTTCCCGGAGCTGTTTTACCATTGCCGCGTTAATCTCTGCCATTTTTATTCTCCCGCTGTCTCTTCTTTGGAAAGATCTTTTGGTTCCTCGGTTCCTAACTCCACTTCCTCAACAGACTCATCTTCTTCAGATATAGCTTCCGTTTCTGCATCCGTCTTCCGGATAATTTCTACAACCGGCCCCTCGGTTCCGTCTGATATCACTTTGCGCTCACCCGGCTTCAGATCGGCGCTGGCGACAGCAATCTCGGATTCCTCTTCAACTTCTTTATCGGCTTCCGCCTGCATCTTTTCTTCATAACGTGCGCTACCAGATTGGCAGGCATCGGCGATTCTGGCCGTTATCAGCCGAATGGCCCGAATCGCATCATCGTTTCCCGGAATGATATAGTCAATCTCATCGGGATCACAATTCGTGTCAACGATCGCCACAATTGGGATATTGAGTCGTCGGCCCTCACGAACCGCAATCGCCTCATTTTTGGGGTCCACTACAAAGATTGCTCCGGGCAGACCGTTCATTGTTCGAATACCGCCCAGGTTGTTGTCCAGCTTTACGCGCTCCTTGCTCAGCTTCAATCGTTCTTTTTTAGGGAACATGTTAATCGATCCGTCATTTTGGATATCATTGAGATAATTCAAGCGATTGATACTTTGTCGAATCGTCTGAAAATTGGTTAACATGCCGCCCAGCCAACGATTATGCACGTAAAACATTTCGCATCGATTGGCCTCTTCATAGATGGACTCCCGTGCCTGTTTTTTTGTGCCGACAAAAAGGACCGATTTGCCCTCGGCCACCGTATCCTGAACAAAATCGTAGGCTGTCTTGAACATGGAGACGGTTCTTTGAAGGTCAATGATGTAAATCCCGTTTCGAGCCCCAAAAATATAGGGCTTCATTTTGGGGTTCCAGCGTTTGGTCTGATGACCAAAGTGAACCCCGGCCTCTAAAAGTTCTTTCATGGTTACATAAGCCATTTTTTCTCCCTTCATTACTCGGTTTTTCCGCCGTCGCCTTTAATCCTGCTTCTAACTTTCAATGAAAGCACCGGGAAGCAGATCCGGCGACGTGTGTGATAAAAAAATCCACTTCAGATAACAAATTCTATCTGGCTCCGCAACAGTTTTTTCTTTTAATTTTGATGCTTACGGATTCGGTATCAGGCCTTTTTCTTCATCTGCAAGATGCGATCATGACCGCTGTAATCTTGATAGAAATTGACCTCCTCATATTCACCGCATTCGGCGATCATTTGCTTGAGAGGCTCTTTTTGATCATTTCCGATTTCTAAGATGATCACACCCCGGGGTTTCAGAAAAAGATACCCCGATTGAATAATATGCCGTAAGCAGTGCAAACCGTCTTCCGCGCCATCCAATGCCAAAAGAGGTTCATAAGCGTGAATTTCCGGCTGCAGTCGGGTCAGATCGTCAGATTTGATATACGGTGGATTTGAAACGATCAAATCAAACAAGCCCGGTTTTGAACGCAGCGGCGCAAACCAATCGCCGGCAATAAAATGGACCTTTCCACCGAGGTGATAGCGTCTGGCATTTCGCCGGGCAACTCGAATGGCATATACAGAAATATCGGTGGCCCAATAGGAGTGCCGGGGATTTTCTGATGCCAGGGCTAGAATTACAGCTCCACTGCCGGTTCCCAGTTCTAAAATGAGCTTGGATTGGGTTTTCAAAACCGGGTGCCTCGCACCCGGTTCCGCCCGCAACGATTGGGGCACTTCGCGCCCCTGTCTTCCACCGCCTGTGGCGGCAAAACCCAAGCCACCCGCTTTAGGGGTGGTCGTTGACTCCGGTTTTGAATCCGCCGCCAACCATTCTAGTGCTTTTTCAACCAGGCATTCAGTCTCCGGACGCGGTATCAGAACGTCCCTTGTGACGTGCAGATCCATCGACCAAAATTCCTTGTTCTCCACAATGTAGGCCACCGGCTCGCGGTTCAGTCTGCGTTTGATCAAGGCTTTAAAACGTTCCAGTTCCACTGGAATCAGCGGTTGATCATAACGTAAATATAAATCAATACGCCTGGTATTTAAGACATGCGCTAAAAGAATTTCGGCAGTCGCCCGGGGGCTGTCGATATCGTGGCTGCTAAAATACGTTGTAGCCCACTGAACCAGTTTAATGATGGTCCATTCAGGAGGCCTGAGCCTGTTTTGCTTCTGCATTTTGCAACGCCTGCGCCTGGAAAAAAACGGTCAACTCATTAATCAACTCGGAAAGATCTCCTTCCAGGATACCTTCGAGTTTATAAAGGGTAAGACCAATGCGATGATCGGTAACTCTTCCCTGGGGAAAATTGTATGTTCGGATCCGGCCGCTGCGATCCCCGCTCCCCACCTGGTTCTTACGCTCTTCAGACCGTTTTTCGTTTTGTTCCTGTGTTATTTTATCCAGCAGTCGTGCACGCAGTACCCTCAGGGCCTTGCTTTTATTTTTCAATTGCGACTTTTCATCCTGGCAGGTTACGACCAGGCCGGTCGGAAGGTGCGTAATGCGAACGGCGGAGTCGGTGGTATTGACACTCTGACCTCCAGGACCCGTAGATCGATAAACGTCGATTTTAAGTTCGGAAGGATCAATTTGCACGTCCACCTCTTCAGCCTCCGGCAAAACGGCTACCGTAACCGCCGAGGTATGAATTCGCCCCTGGGTCTCGGTGGTCGGAACCCGTTGAACACGGTGGATGCCGCTTTCATATTTAAATTCGCTGTAGGCACCTTTACCATGAATCGTGGCGATTATTTCTTTTATACCGCCGACACCGGTGGCGTGATGCGCCATCA
>JASFGZ010000322.1:0-5824 GCA_050123495.1 Desulfobacterales bacterium | reverse complement strand
CGTAAAGGCATTGGGTGCTGCCCGGGCACCATATCCGGACGGGTCCGGGTAGTTAGAGACCCAAGAGAGTCGTCATTGAAAGCCGGAGAGATCCTGGTCGCCGAGCGTACCGATCCGAGCTGGATCTTACTGTTTCCGCTGGCGACCGGCCTGCTCGTCGAGCGCGGCAGTCTCCTTTCGCACTCAGCCATAGTGGCCCGCGAATTGGGCATCCCGACGATCGTCTCGATCCCGGGGGTAACCGGATGGCTCGAAGACGGCGATGCGGTGGAACTGGATGGCCGCACCGGTGTGGTCAAGAAAATAGAAATCCCACAGGAGGCGTCAAACCATGTCCAGTGAAGTTAGCCAAAAGGCCAATTTTTCGATAATTCGCTACGCACAGTGCTGGGAAGATGCGGATATTCTCATGGAAGCACTAAACATTCGATCAGCTCACACCTGCGTTGCCATTGGTTCTGCGGGCGATAACGCCCTGGCAATGTTAAGCCGGGACCCCGAACGTTTGATTGCCCTGGACATAAGTCCCGCCCAAATTGCATGCCTCGAGCTCCGGGTGGCCGCTTACAAGGAACTCGAGCACGGCGAACTCTTAGAGTTGATCGGCTCAACCTCAAGCAATCGCCGTCTGTCACTTTACAGGCGTTGTCGGGGTCTCCTCTCAACAGATACACGCCAATTCTGGGATCAGCGACCGAATGATATCGAGTTGGGAATCGGCAATACCGGCAAGCTTGAAAATTATTTCCGGTTCTTTCGGACCCGAGTCCTTCCACTTATCCATCCCATCGACCGCATAAACCGCCTGTTTGAATTAAATGACACTCGGGACCGCAAAACCTTTTATAATACGGGCTGGGACAATCGAAGATGGCGATTGATCTTCAAGGCTTTTTTCTCCCGTTTCATACTGGGTTGTTTTGGGCGCGATCCCAATTTCTTTGATTATGTCAACGGGGATGTTTCCAAGCGCTTTCTCGCACGCGCCCGTTACGGCATGACAGCGCTCAACCCGGCAAATAATCCCTATCTCCAGTGGATTTTCTTTGGGTGTCACAAAACCGCCCTTCCCTATGCATTAAGACCTGAAAATTTTGAAAAGATCCAGAAACACATCGATAAGCTGGAATGGCGCATGCAATCCATCGAGGATTTCTTAGAGACTCAGGATGCCGCATCGATCGATCGCTACAATTTAAGTGATATTTTTGAATATATGTCCCCAGAGAATTATCACCGTTTATTAGAAAGGCTTATTGTGTGTGGCCACAGCGGGACTCGACTTGCTTACTGGAACCTGCTGGTACCGCGCCGGAGGCCGGAGTATCTTGCAGATCAACTCAACTCACTATCTTCGCTTGCGCGCGAGCTTCACATGCGTGACAAAACGTTTTTCTACAGCGATTTTATTTTGGAGGAAATCGCATGATTGCAAATCCGTATATTTCAATTCTGCTGGGTCTGATCCTAATTTCGGGATTGATGGGAGCCATTCGGATTTTTCAGAAACGACACGCCCCACACCCGGAGTGGTGTCGCAAGCTGATGCATATCGGAAGCGGCATTGTTGCGCTCAGCATACCCTGGTTTTTTCAAAGCACGTGGCCCGTGCTGCTCCTTTGCGCATCCTCGGTCGTGGGGCTATTGGCGATTAAGCATTTAAACTATCTAAGACAAAACATCGGCAGGGTCGTTGGCGAAGTTAAGCGGGAGTCGTCCGGCGACATTTATTTTCCATTAACCATCGCGGTTTTATTCCTTCTATCTAAAGGAGACCCTCTTTTTTACTGCATCCCGATCATGATTCTAACCTTTGCGGACGCGGCCGCTGCTCTGGTCGGTATCTTTTATGGTGTATTGCAGTTTGAAACCCGGGACGGAGCTAAAACCATCGAAGGCTCGCTGGCCTTCTTTGTGGTTGCATTTTTTTGCGCTTACATTTCCATGTTGTTTTTCACTGATTTAGGCGCACAGAAAATACTTCTGATCGCTTTTCTACTCGCCTTCCTGCTCATGATCGTTGAAGCTGCAGTCGGATGGAAAGGATTGGATAATCTTCTGATACCCGTAGTCGGATTCCTGGTTCTCAAAGGTGCAATCGATTGCACGCTCGCCGAACTAATCGGTCAGGCTGTCATAACAGTGGGTCTATCGATCTCATTATTTCTAATGCGCTTTCGAATCCGGTTCCGCAGCAGCTTGCTGCCGGGAGTTGTTTTGGGCGGGACCCTATCTTCAACTTCGGCAATAATACCGTTTTAAAGGAATTAGGCAAAACAATGCAGAAATTAATACGTGCTCAAACCCAATTTGACTTGGAGCTGTTCTGTTCAGCTCCCGGCTCCTGTAATTTATCTCCGGATGTGGTCGTTTCCCGCCGTGCCGATGAACACTTGATGGTCGTGGAAGGCAACGCCGATATAAGGGCCAGATGTTCATTGTGGTGGACGTCAACACCCGCCATCCCCAACGAATGTTTGGGACTGATCGGTCACTATGCGGCCGACTCTCAATCAGCCGCAACCATCCTGATAACCGATGCCTGCCGGCGTCTCGCTTTGAAAGGCTGTTCGCAGGCCATCGGCCCCATGGATGGAAATACATGGCGGCCGTATCGTTTGATTACCAAAAGAGGTCGTGAGCCGATTTTTTTCCTCGAACCGGATAATCCCGACAAATGGCCGATGCATTTTTTGACAAACGGCTTCAGGTCCCTCAAAACTTATTACTCCTCTCTGGCAACCGATTTGAGTTGCCCACAGCCAAAAATTCAACTTCTAAATAAACGCTTAATTCAAGAAGGGATCAAATTTCGTCAGATAAACCTCGATTGTTTCGAAGATGAACTTCACCAGCTCTACTCGCTGTGCCTTTTGAGCTTCAGCGAAAATTTCCTGTTTACGCCCATTTGCGAGCAGGAATTTATGAACATGTATCTTCCGCTGAAGTCATCGATTCGCTCTGAGCTCGTGTTAATTGCGGAATATCAGGATTCTCCGATTGGGTTGGTCTTCGGCATCCCAAACTATCTCCAGGCCGAGCAAGGACAGACCATCGATACCCTCATCGTAAAACTCCTGGCCGTCCACCCCGCACAAAGGGGTATCGGTTTGGGAAGTGTTCTTTTTGCCGGATGTCATTCAGCGGCGCAAGATCTGGGTTACACGCGTGCAATCCATGCCTTCATGATAGAGGACAATATATCCCGCAAGATTTCTGCACATTATGGGCAGCCCATACGAGAATACAATCTGTTTAAAAAGGAGCTAAAAGAAAATGAATATCGTTGAAGTACTGAAAGCGCAGACAAAAGAACTTCCGGATTCGGTGGCTTTAATGGAGCCGAATCGGAGAAACATCAAATCCCTTACTTTCAGCGAAATCGAAAGTGCCTCCTGCCGGGCGGCCGCGTCATTGACCCAGGCAGGACTTGGCGCAGGAGATACGGTTCTGGTTTTTCAGCCAATGTCCGCCGATCTCTATATCGCACTGCTTGCAATCTTTCGGCTCAAGCTCGTCGCTGTGTTTATTGATCCGTCGGCTGGTAAAAGGCACATCGAACGGTGTTGTGAACTGATCCCGCCAAAAGCCCTGATTGCCACACCTAAAGCGCATATGCTCCAGTTGCTGTCACCCGCATTGAGACGGATCCCAACCAAGTTTTCAACCGGGTTGCGTCTGCCCGGAACCGAACCCTGGGATCGATGGAAACAATGCGTCGAAAACAGAGACATTAAGTCCTGTGAATATAACACGCCCGCTCTGATCACGTTTACCAGCGGGAGCACAGGGGAGCCCAAGGTGGCCTTACGAACCCACGGTTTCCTGCTTGCTCAGCATCGCGTGCTTGAAAAAGAATCGGACCTTACCCATGAAAACATGGTTCTTGGCACGCTTCCTATTTTCATCCTGTCGCATCTCGGCACCGGGGTCACGAGTTTAATGCCGGATGCCGATCTGCGCCGCCCCGGTTTTATCGATCCGGGCCCGGTTATCCGGCAAATTCAAAAGTATAAAGTGACGACCATGGAAGCTTCGCCAGCCTTCTTTGAGCGTATTGTCAGGTATTGCCAGGAACATCACATTACCCTGTCAGGACTCAAGAAAATCTTAACCGGAGGGGGTCCTGTTTTTCCGCGCCTGCTGCAGCAACTCCGGAATCTGGCCCCGAATGCAGAAATCATTGCCCTTTACGGTTCGACAGAAGCGGAGCCGATCGCGCAAATTTCACAAGACGCCATGGATGATAAAGACACGCAAGCAATGACTTCCGGCAGGGGACTGCTCGCAGGGCAGCCGATAAAAGACATTCTTTTAAGTATAATTCCTGACCGCTGGGGTTCCCCAATCGGCCCTCTTAGCTTATCTCAATTTGAAGCGCTGTGTCTCCCACCCGGTAAAGCCGGGGAAATAGTGGTGTCCGGCGATCACGTATTGCCTGGCTACTGGAAGGGCCGGGGGAATCAGGAAACCAAATTCAAAGTATCCGAGGCTATCTGGCATCGGACGGGTGATGCCGGTTATTTAGACAGAAAAGGTCGTCTCTGGTTGCTCGGACGCTGCATCGCCCGAATTGAAGACCAACGCGGTGTTCTCTATCCGTTTGCGGTCGAAAGCGCGGTCAGCCAATATGCGAACATCCGACGTTCTGCATGCGTTGCATCCAATAACCACAGGACCCTCGCTATTGAACTGGAACACCCTGCCTCTTCCCAAGATATTGCCGCTCTGAAAGCAAAACTATCCTGGGCGGCAATTGATCGTATCGCGGTTCTAAAACGGATTCCGGTCGACCCGCGTCATAACGCAAAAATCGACTATCCTGCTTTAAATGCGGCCTTAAAAAAGCTTTCTTAAAATGATCAGCACAAATGATTTATCTTGACATTTAGATGCGTTTCAAAATAATAAAATAGCAGTGGTATGTTTGCTCGGCGTTCATGCTCACACTTGCCATTTGCTCTCATTATCAAATCTCTTTTGTTGTCATCTTATCCTGTTAATGCGCGTTTCTCAGCTTTTGGTTTCCTCTCATTTTGTGAAGCTTCATAAAATCGTAACCGTATACGCTCATCTAATTTTTCACACGTGCTGGAAAATAGATGGAAAGGAGGAACGCATGAAGAAACAAATCATCAATTATGAGACGCTGCTGAAGATCACGGGCGCCATTTCCTCCATTAGGGATCCGGAGGAGGTTGTCCTGGTGACCGTAGAAAGCGTCAAAACTGCGCTGGATGTAAAAGGGTGCACACTGTTTTTGGTCAATCGCAAGACAAATGAACTCAAAATTGCTGCTTCGTATGGCCTCAGCGATAACTACCTGAATAAAGGACCACTAAGCGCTTTAAAGTCTATTGCCGAATCTATCAAAGAGGGACCGGTCGCCATTTATGATGTATCCGATGATCCGCGGCTTCAATATCCTGAAGAAGCGAAAAAAGAAGGTATCGCCTCCATCTTATCCGTACCGATCAAGGTCCACGATAATATCATCGGAGCCCTTCGGGTCTACACGGATGAACCCTGGGAATTTACATTGGAGGATGTCAATTTCGTTCAGGCGGTGGCCCAAATTGCAGGAATGGCGATCGATCTGTGCCGGCTTAACAAAGGGTATAAAAGCAGTATTGAAATCCTCAAGACGATGCGGGACCCGAAACTGTTGAAATCCGCATAGCGCCCAAGAATAGAGATATCCATTTATGGACGCCTCCATTATATCGGTGTGAAGCTATCTCAAGAATGTGGATCAGGGCTCAGGGCAAGGCGCGGGGCGGCTCAAAAGAGGAGCATACACGTTAGTATCTGCGCATTTTGAGCC
>JASFGZ010000321.1:0-5851 GCA_050123495.1 Desulfobacterales bacterium | reverse complement strand
GGTGCGACTGGAACTGGATGATGAAACCTGGCATATCGTCAATGACACCGCCAAGGTGACCGGGTTTTTGGGAGGCCGAAGAGAACCCACACCGCTTTCCGACGAGGAAGCAGCGCGTATTCTCAATCGCATGGAAGCCGGGAAACTAAAACCGCAGCCTAAATACTTCTTTGAATCCGGCGATGAAGTTCGGGTGATCGATGGACCCTTCACCAATTTCAACGGAACCGTGCAGGAAGTGAATCCTGAAAAGGGAAAAATAAAAGTGCTCGTGAGCATTTTCGGACGATCAACCCCGGTGGAATTAGAGTTTGTCCAGGTACAGAAACTATAATCCCGATTGCGCTGAAGCACAATCGGGATAACAGATAACGATTAACAATTGATTGGAGTGGAAAAAGCTAATGGCGAAAAAAGTTTTAACCATGATTAAATTGCAGGTAGAAGCTGGAAAGGCCAATCCATCGCCACCCATTGGCCCCGCCTTGGGTCAGCACGGCGTCAATATTATGGACTTTTGCAAAGCGTTTAACGCGAAGACAGCCAAGGACGAAGGTATGATTATACCGGTTGTCATTACGGTTTACCAGGATCGATCATTTACCTATATTACCAAAACACCGCCAGCGGCTGTTCTTTTAAAGAAAGCTGCAAAAATCGCTAAAGGTTCCGGTGACCCCAAACGAGAGCGCGTTGGACAAGTCACGCGTCAGCAAGTTGAAGAAATTGCTAAGATTAAAATGGTCGATTTAAATGCCAACGATATAGACGCCGCCTGTAAAATAGTTGAAGGTACGGCAAGAAGTATGGGCATTGAAGTTGGCTAGTTATTACCGTTGCGAGATGGGCGTTGTGGGCTTGGCGCAAAACAGATTTTCAAGTCGCAACCTGCAACCTGAAACACGCAACGCGATTAAGGGAGAAAGTTGTCACGATGTCTAGACGGGGGAAAAAATATTCAGATTCCAAAAAAAGAATCGATTCAGAAGGTGTTGAAAGCTTCAACGATGCGGTAAAGGTGATGTTGGACTCATCTTTTGCCAAATTCGATGAAACGGTTGATGTGGCTGTTCGCCTCGGTGTTGATCCCAGGCATGCCGATCAAATGGTTCGAGGCAGCGTCGTGTTGCCACACGGAACCGGCAAGGAGATGAAGATTTTGGTCTTTGCCAAAGGAGAAAAGGAAAAAGAGGCAACCGATGCCGGGGCGGACTTTGTGGGCAACGAAGATCTGATTGAGAAAATAAAAGGCGGCTGGTTCGGCTTTGATAAGGCCGTGGCTACGCCGGATATGATGGGCTCCGTCGGAAAACTCGGCAAGCTGCTTGGACCGCGGGGATTGATGCCCAACGCTAAAACGGGAACCGTTACATTTGATGTGGCCCGGGCCGTAAATGAGCTGAAAGCTGGAAAAATAGACTTCAGGGCCGAAAAAGCCGGAATCGTGCATGCCCCGATGGGAAAAGTCTCTTTTGGGGTTGATAAAATTGTTCAAAATATGACGGCCTTTTTTGATACGATCATGCGTCTCAAACCGGCTTCCAGTAAAGGGACATATCTAAAAGGAATTGCAATCTCAACAACAATGGGTCCCGGTGTTAAGATTGATTTGGCGCTTGTCAAAGACCTGCTCAAATAATCTGCTCCGGTGCAAACCCAAAATACCATCTGTCGAAGACCGTAGGTTCACGAACACAGGCACTTTTCTGTGGATGTGTTTAATCGGCACTGCCGGCCTACCGAGGCAGTTGTATGATTTTCGATTTCTGTACAACCTTATTAGGGGTTGGAAACCAACAATCCGGCAATCGCAAATCGGCAGCGTCCGCCTCTTTGGTTTTACCAGATAGGGAAAGGAGGTGTGAGGGTACTTGTGAATTTAGAAGAGAAAAAAGAAATTGTTAAAGATTTAAATGAACGATTTTCAAAGGCTGCTGTGGTCATCGTAACCGATTATAAAGGCCTTGATGTCGCTGCCATTAATGATTTGCGTCGCAGACTCAGAAAAGAAGAAGTCGAATATCAAGTGGTTAAAAATTCACTTATGGTTCGAGCATCCCAAGAGACCGATGTCGCTTTGATCAAGGAAACTTTTAAAGGTCCAAGCGCTGTGGCCCTGAGTTATAGCGACCCGGTCGCCCCGGCGAAGGTTTTAACCGAATTTGCCAAAGACCATGACGTGTTTGAAATCAAAGTCGGAGTGATGGACGGCAAAGTTATTGAACTAAGCGAAATCAAGGCGCTTTCGGCATTACCATCACGGGAAGTTCTATTGGGCACCTTTGTTTGTGTCTTGAACAACGTGCCAACCGGTTTTGTAAGGACAATAGCGGAAATTCCCAGACAATTGCTGAATGTGTTACAGGCTATAAAAGATCAAAAAGAAGCAGCTTAACCAAAACAACAATATTGAAAAATCATCGATTGATGACTTTGTAAGTGAAACTGGAGGAAGAAAATGGCGAAAGCGAGTATTACCAAAGAAGATGTAGTCGAATTTGTATCCAATATGTCCGTGCTTGAGCTGAGTGAGCTCGTCAAAGAACTGGAAGAAAAATTTGGCGTGTCTGCAGCCGCACCGGTAGCCATGATGGCGGCCGGTCCTGCTGAAGGTGCAGCCGGGGCCGCGGCTGAAGAAAAAACCGAATTTGATGTCGTTATAACGGCGTCGGGGGATAAGAAAATCCAGGTCATCAAGGAAGTTCGCGCCATTACCGGCCTGGGCTTAAAGGATGCAAAAGCGCTGGTTGATGAAGTGCCGAAACCCGTAAAGGAAGGCGTGGCCAAAGACGAGGCCGAAAAGATTAAATCACAACTTGAAGAAGCCGGCGCTCAAGTGGAGATAAAGTAAATTCACTTTTAAAATTTGAAACGCTCTACTTAGGTAGGAATCGGTATGGGTTGATAGGAGAGAAATGAGTCGCAGCCGCGGAGGGGCCTTGACCCTATGTCGGCCGATTTAAGTTTCTCTCCTTTAACCCATAGACTGAAACCCTTAACTCAAATAACAATGGAGAGGCCATGTCAAGTCGCACAGTGGCGCCAAAGCGGATTCGTAAAAATTTTGGTAAGATAAGACAAATTGTAGGAATCCCGGATCTTATTGGGATGCAACGTGAATCGTTCCAACGGTTTTTGCAAAAGGATATCCCACCTGAAAAGCGTGAGGATGTCGGTTTGCAGGCCGTCTTTAAATCCGTTTATCCCATCAAGGATTTTACAGGCAGTGCATCCCTTGAATTCGTGTCTTACCGATTTGGTGAGGTAAAACACGGTATTGAGGAGTGCATTCACCGTGGAATGACCTATGAGATACCCGTGCGCATTACGGTCAGGCTGGTCGTCTATGAAATTGACGTTGATACCGGGATCTCCAACATTCGCGATATAAAGGAACAGGAAATTTACTTTGGAACGATACCCTTAATGACCGAAAAAGGTACCTTCATTATCAATGGAACCGAGCGGGTTGTCGTCAGTCAGCTCCATCGATCATCGGGGGTGTTTTTCGATCACGACAAAGGAAAATCCCATTCAAGCGGTAAAATTATCTATAGCTCCAGAATTATTCCGGTGCGCGGTTCCTGGATTGATATGGAAGTGGACCCCAAAGATATTGTCTATATCCGCATCGATCGCCGGCGCAAATTTCCGATTACACTGCTGTTTAAGGCGCTGGGTTATACGACCGAAGATCTCCTGAGCTACTTTTATAAGACTGAAAAAATCATCGTAAAGGGCAAACGCTACTTTAAGGAATTCAATGAAGAGTTTATCAAGGGCAAGCGCGCCAGTAAGGATGTCCGGGATTCTGCAAGCGGGGATGTGATTGTAAGAAAAGGTCGTGTCTTTACGCTAAAAGCCATCAAGCGGCTAAAATCCATGCGTGCGAAGTTAATTCCGATAGGCGCAGAAGAGATTATCGAGCGGGCAGCCGCCCATACAATTCTTGATCCAAACGATGGCCAACCCATCGTTAAGGTCAGCGAGCTCATTGATGAGGAAACATTTGCAAAACTCGGCGAAGCCGGTATCACGGAATTTGAATTGCTTTATGTCGATGCGGCTATCAACAGCGATTCGATCCGCAAAACGATTTTGCTGGACAAGGTCGAAACCAAGGAAGAAGCCCTGATCGAGATATATCGCCGGCTCAGGCCGGGAAACCCGGCAACGCCGGAGGTGGCTCAAGATTTTATTGACAACTTATTTTTCAGATCCACCTATTATGATCTTTCCGGTGTGGGGCGCCTGAAAATTAATCAGCGCCTGGGCATCAGCAGCGCCGTTAATCTGAACATCTTGAGAAAAGAAGACATCTTGCTGACGGTCAAAGCTTTAATCGAACTTCGGGATACCCAGGGAGTTGTGGATGATATCGATCATTTGGGCAACCGCCGGGTTCGTGCGGTTGGCGAACTTCTCGAAAATCAGTATCGCATTGGGCTTGTGCGCATGGAACGGGCAATTAAAGAACGAATGAGCCTTCAGGAGGTCGATGCGCTCATGCCCCACGACCTGGTGAATCCCAAGCCTGTTTCTGCCGTCGTCAAAGAGTTTTTCGGCACCAGTCAATTATCTCAGTTTATGGATCAGACCAATCCACTTTCAGAGACAACCCATAAACGGCGACTCAGTGCATTAGGACCCGGTGGCCTTACCCGCGAGCGGGCAGGTTTCGAGGTGCGCGATGTCCATCCATCCCATTATGGGCGCATTTGCCCCATTGAGACTCCGGAAGGGCCCAACATCGGTCTGATTGTGTCCCTGAGCACCTATGCCCGGGTCAACGAATATGGTTTTATTGAAACCCCTTACCGGGTAGTGGAAAATGCCAAGGTCACCGAAGAAGTAAAATTTCTGGATGCCTTTGAAGAAAAGGAGCATCCCATTGCCCAGGCCAATGCGCCCATTGATAAAAAAGGGGCGTATGTTAATCCCTTGGTAACCTCGCGGGTTGCCGGTGAGTTCATGATGATCGAACGGCAGGCCATCGATCTGATGGATATTTCGCCGAATCAGCTGGTGAGTATTTCGGCTTCCTTGATTCCGTTTTTGGAAAACGATGACGCCAACCGGGCGCTGATGGGTTCTAATATGCAGCGCCAGGCGGTGCCTTTGCTGATCAACCAGGCGCCTTTGGTGGGCACCGGTATAGAAGGTGTGGTGGCAAGGGATTCCGGGGTGGCTGTGGTCGCCCAGAGGGATGCTGAAGTCGTCGATGTTGATGCTGCGCGCATCGTGTTGAAACATCATCCCGCCAAGCAACCTTCTGAAAAGGATGTCAGCATTTATAATCTTTCGAAATTCATTCGCTCCAATCAAAATACCTGTTTTAACCATCGCCCCATCGTTCGCAAAGGTGAATTCGTAAAATCCGGAGAGATCATTGCCGATGGCCCGGCAACCGATCAGGGTGAGTTGGCCCTGGGGAAAAATGTGACGGTGGCTTTTATGCCCTGGGGTGGCTATAATTTTGAAGATTCCATCCTGGTCAGCGAAAGACTGGTTCGCGATGGCGTTTACACCTCGGTTCATATTGAAGAATTTGAAGTCGTCGCCAGAGATACCAAGCTCGGCAAAGAAGAAATTACCCGCGATATTCCGAATGTGGGTGAAGAAGCCTTAAAGAACCTGGATGATAGTGGAATTATCCGTCTGGGCGCTGAAGTGAATCAGGCCGATGTCCTGGTTGGCAAAATTACGCCGAAGGGCGAGACGCAACTATCCCCTGAAGAAAAACTGCTGCGCGCCATCTTCGGGGAAAAAGCCGGCGATGTCAAAGATACGTCTTTGCGAGTGCCCCCCGGGGTTCAGGGAACCGTCATCGATGCCAAAGTGTTTTCAAGAC
>JASFGZ010000320.1:0-5864 GCA_050123495.1 Desulfobacterales bacterium | reverse complement strand
GGCATAGTGCGGCCTTAACTGAATGGCCTTGCGGTAATGATTTATGGCCTCATTCCAGTTACCCTGTTGCGCCAGAGCGACACCAAAATTATTATGGGCCTCAGGATAATCCGGATTCAGTCGCAGCGCCTCGGCATAATGCTCAATAGCATCAGCGTAACGGCCCTTATGAACCAGGGCAAGACCCAGGTTGTTGTGCGCCATTGCATAATCGGGTTTGACGCGCAACGCTTCAAAGTAATGTTCAATGGCCTTGTCAAATTGCCTGTTTTGCGCGTAAGTGCCGGCCAAGTTGCTGTGAGCCAGATAATTGTCAGTGGTGACAGCAATCGCGTGGCGAAAGAGTGTCATGCTGTTTTTCCAATGCGTCGTTTGAACCCAGGTCGCTGGAATAAGAGCCGCGAATAGCAACAGGGTAGCGGTTACAATGCCGGCTTTATGAATATGCCAGTGCTGCAACAATTCATGTATGCCCCAAACAAAAATGACAAAAATGCCGATGGCTGGCACGTAGGTATATCGATCGGCCATTGCCTGGGAACCCACCTGTACGATTCCAATCACAGGGACCAAGCTGCCGACATACCATAGCCATCCAACAAGAAGATAAGGATGTCGCTTCATGTTACGAAAAGCCAGGTAAAACATTGCGATCAGGAGCAACAATGAACCGATGGTCTGCCACCACGGGTAATAAGCAGGGTATGGATAGAAAACCGCCAGCGGATAGGGCCATATCATATTCTTGAGGTAACTGATGTAAGAAATTACGGCATTGGCCAAGCGCAAATTGAGCGGAATAAGATCAAGCGATTTAACCGCCCCCTCACTTTTTTGAGCTATAAAAGTGACGATGCTCGATGCCATGGTGATGACGAAAAACGGTATTTTTTCCCGGATCAGGGGGAACATAGATGCTAAAGAAATTTTGTTCCGATCGGTTTTTTCTCTGAAGAGACGGATTCGCTCAAGCGGCCAATAATCGAGAAGCAGCAAAATACAAGGTAAGGTTACCAGCATCGGCTTGGCCATCAGGCCCAATGAAAAGAATACCAGCGCTGCCAAATATCGCTTGATGTCTTTATGGATGACGTAGCCGGTATAGCACCACATCACCAGAATCCAGAACAGGGTGCTTAAAACATCTTTGCGTTCGGAAATCCATACAACCGATTCTACATGCAGCGGATGAATGGCAAAAAGGGCAGCGACAATTGCGCTTGACCATGCCCCCGCCGTCATGCGGCGAAAGACGATAAACAATAGAACCGCATTGGTGGCATGCAAAAGCAGATTGATAAGATGATGGAAGCCTGGCGCAGATCCAAAAAAATGAACGTCCAAAAGATAGGATATCCAGGTCAGCGGATGCCAGTTTGCAGTCTTTGTCGTCTTAAAAGCCCAGGTAATTGTCTCTTTTGATATACCTTGCTTGACAACAAGATTGTTGGCGACATATTCGGGATCATCGAAATTAATATAATCATATGCCGTAACCTGCCAGTAAAGCGTTATCGTGGTTATGAAAAGTGTCAAACATATCAACAGGTCACGACGGACGCTGGAAATTACTTTTTGCTTCGGAGGCCGGACTCTCATTTCTTTACCAAAATCGGTTTTAAGCCGAGTTTCTTCAATTTATCCAGGGTTCGACGGGCTTCGATTTTGCTGTTGTATTCTCCAATTCTGATCCGAAACCAGATACCTTTACCCGGAACCTTGCCGATCGCCCGGTATGCGGGGTAGCCGCTTTTTTTTAATTTCTGGATCAATCGATCCGCGTCCTTGGGGTTTTTAACGGAGGCTGCCTGAATGGTATATAGAGGCCCTGTGGTGGAAGTTTTCTTAACGGCAGCAACTTTTTCCTTGGTTGGCGCATCCTTTTGAGAAGGTGTAACCGGTTGGGATTTTTGCGCCCCTGTCTTTTGGGAAACAGCTTTTGTGGATGTTAGCTTTTGGGGCGCCGTCTCTTGCGGTTTTGGGGAAACGGCTTTTGGTTCTGGTTTTTCGATCTTGGGTTTGATAACTTTCGGCTTCTGCAGGGCCGGAACTTTTGTATCTTCCGAGTTTTCCTTCAGGGCTTCATAAAATTCGAGTTTTGTTTTATCCTTTAGGGTAGCGGAATCTTTGTGACCCGGCAGTTTTTCTTGCTTGCCGGGATCATCTTTTTTTGACGCCTCTATTTTTTTTTCAATTGCGGCAATATCAAATTTAACCGGAGCCGTGCCCCTGCCAACCAATATGCCGAGAACAAACATCCAGGCACACAGAAAAAAAAGGATAAAGACCCAACCGGCAATTTTTCTGCGTGTCAGCACAATAAACGGCTTCTTAAATTCCGGTTCTTTGCGTCTATTCTTTTTTCTCACTTCGTTACACCCCCTCAAAAAATAATCTGTTCTACATTTTATCGGGAGCCGAAACACCCAACAATGTCAATCCGTTGCGAATAACTTTTTGAACCGCCAAAACGAGATTGAGTCTGCCGCATTGCAATTGGGGATCATCGCTTAACACACGGTGCTTATTGTAGTAAGTATGGAAGGCGGATGCAAGGTCCATCAGGTAATAGGTAACGCGGTGGGGCTCCATGCTTTTGGCGCTGCCTGCCAGAACATCGGGATAACGGGCCAGGGTTTTAATCAGATCGATTTCTTTTGGCTCCTCTAATCGTGCAACGGCCTGATCATCCCAGGAAACATCGGGGGTTCCCCGCTCCTTTCCTTTGCGCACAATGCTTGAGATGCGGGCGTGCACGTATTGAACATAATAAACCGGGTTATCATTGCTCTTTTGTTTGGCGACTTCAAGGTCAAAATCAAGAGCGCTTTCATAGTGACGGGTCAGAAATATAAAGCGGGCGGCATCCCGACCCACATCATCAATAACATCTCTTAAGGTTTCAAATTTGCCGGCCCGGGTCGACATGGCCACCGGTTCACCGGCCCTGAGCAGGTTCACCAGCTGCACCAAAATGACATCAAACTGGTCACGCCGATGCCCGGAGGCTTCCACAGCGGCTTTCATTCGGGGGATATACCCATGATGATCCGCTCCCCAGACATCAACCACCCTTTCAAATCCGCGATCATACTTGTCCTGGTGATAGGCAATGTCGGATGCAAAATAAGTTGTTTCCCCGCTGTTCTTTACGACCACCCGATCCTTTTCATCGCCGAAATCACTGGTTTTAAACCAAAGGGCCCCGTCTTTTTCGTAAATAATTCCCTGGTTGCGAAAGTTTTCAATAACCTCATCCACGCGGCCGGAATCATATAAGCTCTGTTCGCTGAACCAGCGATCAAACTCGATGCCAAACGTTTTTAAATCTTCCCGAATGCCGGCCAATATTTTTTCAGCCGCAAAGCGCGCACATATCATCAGGGCATCTTCTTCCGGTTGCCTTAAAAGTGCATCGCCTTTTTCGATTTTAATTTCGGCAGCCAGATCGCGAATATAATCCCCCTGATAGCATTCATCGGGGAATTTGACTTTTTGGCCGAGCATCGCTTTGTATCGCAAATATACGGATCGTCCCAGGGTGTGAATCTGTCGGCCGGAATCATTGATGTAATATTCTTTCTCAACATCATAACCGCAAAAGGCTAAAACATTGGCGACCGCATCCCCCACGGCGGCCCCGCGGCCATGACCCACATGCAGCGGGCCGGTGGGGTTGGAGCTGACAAATTCGACCTGGAATTTTTGTCCTTTACCAATGTCCGTTGCGCCATAGCGGGTATCCGCCTCGTGAATCTCTCGCAAAACCGGATGCCAGGCTGATGTTTTTAGAAAAAAATTAATAAATCCCGGCCCGGCTATTTCGGTTTTTTCAAGTATTCCGTCCGGATCCTGAATATGGCGGGTAATGACGTCAGCTATTTTGCGCGGCGGCATTTTTTGAGCGGATGCCATCACCATAGCGATATTCGTTGAAAAGTCACCATGAGAGTCGACTTTGGGCTCTTCGACCTCAGCCTCCACAATTTCGGCTGACGGCAGATCCCCCTTTTGGTGAGCACTTCTGGCAGCTTCGAGGATTAGATTTTTTATTTTTCGCTTCATATTTCGTGATAGATAAAGACTTTTCAATGCCAAGTCAAGATGCTTTAGCAGCGAGCAGGGGCGAAAAACTGCATCCGGTTTTGCATTTGTGTGCTTATAAATTTTATTTACTTGTGACGCCCTTAAATGTTAGGTTTCAATACGTTATATGCAAGGCATCAGATAGATATAAAATGGCGCGGTTTTTTATGTTCAAAAGCAGCGATTATGTGAAAGGAAATTAGGTGAGAAAAACAACGATTTTAGCAGGTATCATTTTAAATTTGCTGCTGGGGACCGGTCCGGCTGTGGGTCACTTTGGCATGATTATCCCGTCCGATTCCATGATCCTTCAAGGTGACGACCGGACGGTGACTCTCGCCCTATCGTTTTCACATCCGTTTGAAGGTCAGGGTATGGATTTGATGAGTCCCAAAATATTCGGCGTGCTCAGCGAGGGTAAAAATCATGACCTGCTCGAAAGCTTAAGAAAAACACAGCTAATGGGGCATACGGCCTGGTCGGCTCAATTTAAAATCAAACGCCCCGGTGTCTATATCTTTTACATGGAGCCTCAGCCATACTGGGAGCCTGCCGAGGATACATTTATCGTTCATTACACCAAGACGGTCGTAACGGCTTTCGGCGATGATGAGGGCTGGGATGCGGAAATCGGATTAAAAACCGAAATTGTCCCCCTGTCAAAGCCTTTTGGCCTGTATGCCGGCAATGTATTCCAGGGCATCGTCAAACGAAACGCAAAAGCCGTCCCGTTTGCTGAGGTGGAGGTAGAATACTACAACACAGACGGCCGGTATACTGCTCCAACCCCTTACATGATCACCCAAACGATCAAGGCCGATAAAAATGGCGTATTTACCTACGCCGCGCCCAAAGCCGGCTGGTGGGGATTTGCCGCTTTAAGTCTGGCAGATTTCAAATTGAAGCATAATGGAATCGACAAAGATGTGGAAATCGGTGCCGTGATCTGGGTCAAATTTCACGACTGGCAGCACCGCTAAAATATTTTAAGCGTCTAATCTTTTAACTTTTTTGGGCCTAACGTATCGCAATGGACAACGGACAACTGGCCCCGGACATGCAGATATGCATATTTCAGAAGGCGTATTATCCGGACCCGTTCTCATTTCCGGCGGGGCATTAACGGCGGCCGGAACGGCGATTGGTCTGAAGAAACTCGATTATGACCGCATTGCCCAGGCCGGAATTCTTGCGGCAGCATTTTTTGTGGCCTCGCTGATTCATGTTCCCATCGGACCCGCCAATGCGCATCTGATCCTCAACGGCCTTGTGGGGTTGCTGCTCGGATGGGCCGCCTTTCCTGTTATACTGGTGGCGCTTGTGCTTCAGGCGGTGTTGTTTCAATTCGGCGGTATTACCGCTTTAGGGGTCAACACGATAATTATGGCCCTGCCGGCAGTTCTTTGCTATCTGGTTTTTAGTCCCTTTCTTCATAAAAGTACCACCCTGGCGCTCTCGTCGGCCTTCGCCTGCGGTTTTTTATCCGTTTTTTTAAGCGCAATAATTTTGAGTATGGCCCTGATATTTACCGAGGAAAACTTCTTTGAAGTTTCAGCCATTGTCATTGTGGTGCATGTTCCGGTGATGATCATTGAAGGCATTATCACGGCGCTATGTGTGGTTTTTCTGACAAAAGTGCAACCGACAATGCTGCCCGGCTTTTCACGCCATAATCAATCCCAGAAATAAGGTCCGCTGGTATCAATCGGTTTTATGAGGATTTGACGACCAGCAAAGAGATGCTTATAGCAGGTATATTATAAATTTCGCTATTCCAT